>NZ_JBFBCG010000069.1:0-38297 GCF_040683105.1 Streptomyces sp. NPDC051020
CAGCGCCCGGGCCCTGTCGCGGTCGCCGAGCTCGCGGCGGGCCCGGTTCCACGAGGCCCGGCGCTCGGCGTCCAGCGCCTCGGTGGCCCAGGCGATGACATGGAAGGGGTCCATCACCCGCATCGCGCCGGGGGCCCGATCGAGGAGGACCTCGGCGATCCAGGCGGCGCCGTCAGCGCTGATGTGTGTCAGACGGGCGGCGCGGTCGGGGCCGAGCCGGCCGAAGAAGCGGTGCAGGACGTCCTTGCCGTGCCCGTCGGCCATCCACACCACCCTCGCGGTGTCATGGTCCACGACGACCGTCATGTACTTCTGCCCCTTGCGGTGGCTGATCTCGTCGATGCCGATCCGCCGCAGCCCCGACAGGCGGTCGACGGACCGGTCGCGGTCGGCGACGTACCGCTCGACGATCGCGCCGATGGTCCGCCAGGACGTGCGCATCAGCTGCGCGGCCGCACTTTTGGAACACTCGGCGGCCATCCATGCCGCCTGCTGGTCGAAGGCGTGGGTATGCCCGGCACCGTGACGGGCCCAGGGCACCGCGGCGACGGTCGTCCCGTGCTCACGGCAGGTCACCCGCGGCGCCCGGGCCTCCAGGAAGACGCGCAGCACCCCGTGGTCGAGGTCCCGCCACCGGCACCGCCCCCGCCCCGCGTCGTACCAGGGCGCCGGGCGCCGACATCGGCCGCACCGCTGCCGACGGCGCGCATCCGGCCGTACCGACACGACCACACACTGTTCGTTCTCGTCGATCCGGACGCCCTCGACCACCGTGTGTTCGGCCGTCAGCGTCCGCTTCCATATCCTGAAGAGGGACACGCCGTTTTCCTGCTTGATCCAACTTGAGCCCAGACACCTCAAGCCTGGCAGGAGACGGCGTGTTTCCCGTATCAGGGCAGGTCAGAGCACCCACACATACGGCAGGAGAGCCCAAAAGGTGCCTCTATTGCCTTCGTCAAGCCGTAGTGGGCGTGGGCGGCTGGTAGAAGGTGCCGTCGCGGAGCATGGCGAAGAGGACGTCGATGCGGCGTCGGGCCAGTGCGATGAGGGTAGCGATGTGGTGCTTTCCCTCGCGGCGTTTGCGGTCGTAGTAGGCGCGTGACTCAGGCTGAGAGAGCGAGGCGAACGCGGCGAGGTAGAAGGCTCTTTTGAGCTGTTTGTTGCCTCGCCGGGAAGGGTGTTCGCCGCGGATGGACGAGCCTGAGGCTCTGGTCACGGGTGCTAGGCCGGCGTAGGCGGCGAGGTGGCCGGCGGTGGCGAAGCCGCTGCCGTCACCGACGTCGATGAGGATGCGGGCCGCGGTCCTGATCCCGATGCCGGGCATTGAGATCAGGACCTGGGAAAGAGGGTGAGCCTCCAGGAGTTCCTCGATCCTCGCGGCGAGGAGTTTGCGCTGGTCAAGGACGGACTGGAGCGAGCTCGCGAGATTGGGGACGATGAGTGCGGCAGCATCGGTGCCCGGGACGGTGACGGTCTGTTCGTCGAGTGCCATGAAGATGTCCTCGACCAGCCGTTCGGCCATCCGCGGTGCCTTCGGCCGTATCAGGGTGACCAGCCGTCGCCTTCCGGCTTTGCGGATCTGGGACGGGGAGCCGAACTGGTCCAGCAGTCTGAGCACGGCCGGGTGCTGGATGCGCGGGCCCAGGACCCGCTCGAGAGAGGGATGGATCTGGGTGAGCAGGCCCCGGAGCCGGTTGGCGATCCGGGTGGACTCGCCTGCGAGGTCATCGTCGAAGCCCGCGATCATGGCGAGCTCGGCGACCGTTTCATCAGCAGGAACGATCGTCCGCAGAGTGTGGGGCATGGCCCTGGCGGCGTCCGCGATGATGAACGCGTCGCGGGCGTCGGTCTTGGCCTCACCGGGATAGAGATCGGCGATCCGCCGCATCGTGAGTCCTGGCAGGTAGGCGACTTGGCAGCCGGCGTCCCGGGCGACCGCCAGGGGCAGGGCCCCGATGGAGGCCGGCTGGTCGACAACCACCAGCACGGTCCCATGCTTGGTCCGCAGCTTCTCGAACAGCTCCCGCAGCTTCGGCTCGCTGTTGGGCAGCGGCTTGTCGAACACCTTCTTCCCTGCGGCATTGACGGCAGTAGCGTGGTGTTCACCCTTGCCGACATCCAGGCCCAGATAGGCGTCGATGTCAGATCTGTCCGTCACGTCCGTAGCTCCCGCCCCTCGCTTCTCCCCGGCCTCACCTGCGGCATCAGCGTGCCGGCATCCACGTTACGAAGAGACTGCCTCGCCCCGTCAGGAGGTCGGCGCTCGTGCCTCTAATCAGCGGTCTGCCAATGCCTCCGGCACCGGCGACACCACCTTTTCGATCATCATCGACTGGGGGCTCAAGTCATACCGGGGCCGAAGGCCGGGAGCCTCATTGCGAGGCCACGAAAAAGGTAACGGGGTGGCCGCCACATCCGGGTTTGGGCTGGGCACACCGACTGCGCCATGATGGGCCCGTTCGAGTGGCCTCGGTGCGGCGGTGGGAGCAGCAGATGCAGCGAGACGGGAAGACGGCCCCGTTCGATCTCCAGCTGAAGATCGTGCTGCACGGCACGAGACCGCCCCTGTGGCGGCGCCTCGTGCTGCCGTCCGACACCTCGCTCGGGACGCTGCACGACGCCATCCAGGTCGCCTTCGGATGGCACGGTGGCCATCTTCACCTCTTCACCGACGAGTTCGGCCAGGGGTACGGCGATGCTGCCCGACTCACCGACGTCGATCTCGGCTTCGGCCACGGGGTCCGCGGCGAGGACGCCGCCGCGCTCGGCGACGTTCTGGCCGAGGAGGGAGCACGGCTGCGCTACGTCTACGACTTCGGCGATGACTGGGAGCACGGGATCACGCTGGAGAAGGCGCTGCCGCGCCCGGTCGGCGCGGAGCGGACGGTGCGCTGCGTCGGCGGGCGTCGCGCCGATGTACCGGCCGAGGACATCGGCGGCGTGTGGGGGCTGGCCGAGGTGCTGGGGTGTCTCGACGCCCCGGAAGGGGCCGGGGCTGGCCCGTACGGTGAGCTTGTCGCCGAGCTGCGGGGGGCCGGTTACGATCCGGCGGCCTTCGACCGGGACGGGATCACCGCGCGGCTGGCTCAGTTGACGCCGGACACAGTGTCCGGCAAAGCGAAGCCGCCGACCGGTGATCGGGCCGGGCGCGGCGGTGTCCGTCGGCTGACCGCCGAGGACGTGGTGTTGTGTACCTGCGGGCAGTGCCAGGTCGGCTATCCGGTCGATGCCGAAGTCTACGGACCGACCGAGGATGTGCCTGTGCTGCGCCCGGTGACCCTGGCTCCGCAGGAGGACCTTGTCGGTGCCGTGCGGGGTGTTCCGCTCTTCGACGCGGCGCTGCGACTCGCCGCCTGGTGCGGCGAGGGACGGCAGGTCACCACCGGCCGGGTGCTGCGGCCCGCGCTCGCCCGTGAGGCCGTCGAGGAGCTCAAGCTGTGGACGCTGGCCGGCGACGACTCGCCGTATGCCGACGCCGTCGTGCGGGCTCGTGCGTTGAAATCGCTGCGCAGCGCCAAGGACATGGCCGTTCTCGATGATCCGTGGTGGCTCGCCGTGGATGGTGGCCTGATCACCATCAGCGGGGGCCGCGCGTCGGGTGGCGCGGCAACCGACTTCACCGGTGAGGGCCTCCTGGAGTTCTGGGCCGCCACGATGGGCGATCTGCTCGAGGAGATCGGTGAGACGGGGGTGCTGGACGGGTGGCACGGTGAGCTGGGCGAGCTGTCGGCCGAGATCGCCGACGGCCTCGTCGGCCTGCTGTACGACGCTCCGGACGACGCCTGGGTGGATGGCGAAGACCTGCGTGCGAAGGCCCGTGAGGTGGGCGCGAACGGGCCGGAGTTCGATTTCTTCCAGGCGTTGTTCGCGGCGTCCTTCCGGGAGCTCGGGAAAGGGCTCGCCGTGTTGGGTGCGGTGGAGTACGAGCCCGGCGACGGCGACGATTCGGCCGAGGAGACTCTGCGCACACTCCTGAACGCCATGGTCGGACAGGAGCTTGGCGGTGGTTCGGGAACCTCGACGACGGCGTCGGACCGGTCATGGGACGACAAGCGCGGGCACCGCATGCGGCTCACCCCACTCGGCCGCTACGGGCTCCGCGCCTACCTGATGGAGTGCGGTGTGCCCGCCCCCCTGCTCGGTGAGTACGCCGAAGCGGACGCCGACGCTCTGCTCCAGGGGCTCCTGGGCTACTCCCCCGAGGAAATGCGCCGGGAGGTCGAAGGGTGGATGGAGCACCGTTCGGCGACAGATGCCGCGGTAGGGCTGCTCGACGCATGCGCGGGAGACGACTCCGCGGCAGCGGCGAAGCGCGCCGTGGCCCAACTGGTGCTGGCCGACCTCGACGACCCCCGGGCACTGCGCGTGCTGCGCAAGGCAGCGGAGTCCGACGTCGAGGGGTGCCGCCAGGTGGCCACCACGACCCTGGGCGCACGCCTTGGGGCAGAAGCACGCGTAAACCCGGCGCGGGCGGAGGAGGCCGGATTGTGGCTGCTCATCGACGGACTGTCGATCCTCGCCGGTGCTCAGGAGAGCGAGGAGCTGACCCGGAGCTTCCTGGAGAACTGGAACACGGCGCCGGAGGCGCTCGAACAGCGGGTGGACGACCTGTGGCGAGTGGAGCACCCAGCCACCGCCCAAGTGCTCGCCGAACTGGGTGAGGGCCTGCGCGGCATCGACAAGCGGCTGGCCAAACGCATGCGTACCGCGGCGAACAAGGCCCACTCCCGCCGGTGACAGCAGGGTCGGAACCTGCTGGTGAACGAAGTCGCGGTGAAGACCGCCTGGACGACGGTGAGGCGAATGAGAGTGGCACGAGTCCTCGTACGGGAGCAGGGCACGGGCACGGGGAGCGTGCCGCCATTGGCCGCACCGGAGTCGGCTGCCTGGGCGCGGAGTCTGCTCAACGGCGGCTGGGCGGCGGTGTTCCTGCCCGGCGAGCCTGCCCGCCTCGGCCGGTTGCTGCTCTGGCAGCCCGCCGGGGCAGCCGCCGCCGAGGGCATGGCACCCGCGGGCGTCGAGACCGGGGCGGCGGAGCTCGTGCTGCCGCACGGCCGCACGGTCAGACGGCGCAAGGCGGAGGGTTACGCGCTGCCCGTGGCCCTCGCTGTCGCCGCGCTGTCCGGAGCACAGCCGCGGCACCCGTCCGCCGCGGCCTGGCAGGCCGCCGCCCGCTTCGCGCTCCGGCTGCTCGCCGACGGCCGTCTCCACCCGGCCCTCACCCCCGCCGGCTACGACACCTGGGAGGCGGGCCCCTTCACCGCCGCCCAGCGTCAGACGCTGGATGCCCTCGCCGCCGCCTTCCCGCCCCACGGCCACTGCCTGCCGGAACCGGGTCCGGCCCCGCTTCGGATCACCGAACCGGCCGCGCTGGTACACCGGTTCTGCGACGCTGTCGCTGACGAACTGGTCCGCACTCCCGCCGCTCCGCTCGCCATGGGAGCACTGCCGTACGCCTGGCGCGAGACGCGTGCCGTGCCCGTCCTGCACGAGTGGGCCGAGGAGACCGCCGCCGCGGTCACCGCCGACGTCAGGGTCTCACTGCGGGTCGACGTACCCGAGGGCCGCCGCCGGCAGTTCCGGGCTGTCCTGCAGGTGCACACCGCGGCGGATCCGGCGCTCGTCGTGGAGGCTGCACGGCTGTGGAGCGAGCCGGCCGAGACCGGGCGCGTGCTCGGCCCGCGCGCCGAGACCGAGACGCTGCTCGCCCTGCGTCGCGGCGCCCGCGTCTGGTCACCGCTCGACCGGCTGCTGAAGGACGCCGCTCCGGATCATCTGCGGCTGACCGACGACGAGGCATTCGACCTGCTGGGCGAAGCCACCGACACGCTGCGCGCCGCCGGTATCGACGTGCACTGGCCGCGCGAGCTCGTCAAGGCACTCACCGCGACCGCGGAGATCGGGCAACACACCGCGCCCGGTTCCACCGCGGGCGGCATGCTCGACGCCGACGCCCTCCTCGACTTCCGCTGGCAGCTCTCGCTCGGCGGCGACCCGCTCACCGAGGCCGAAATGGACGCCCTCGCCGAGACGCGCCGCCCCCTGGTCCGGCTGCGCGACCAGTGGGTGGTCGCCGACGCGAAGCTGGTGGCCCGCGCCAGGCGCCGCCGGTTGGAACCGCTCGCCCCCATGGAAGCACTGGGCGCCGCGCTGACCGGCGAGATGGAACAGGACGGGGAGACTTTTCGCTGTGCGGCAGTGGGGGCGCTCGGCGACCTCGTCGCCCGTATCCGCGACCCCGAATCCCGCGCTCCCGCCCCGCAGCCCACCGCGTTGAAGGCCACGCTGCGCGACTACCAGAAACGGGGCCTGGCCTGGCTGGCCGAGATGTGCGAGCTAGGTCTCGGCGGCTGTCTCGCCGACGACATGGGCCTGGGCAAGACCATCACCCTGCTCGCTCTGCACCTGCACCGCCAGACCGACCCCGCCACCGCGGGCCCCACGCTCGTCGTCTGCCCGGCCTCGCTGCTCGGCAACTGGCAACGTGAGGCGGCCCGGTTCGCGCCGACCACGCCGGTGCGCCGCTACCACGGCGGCGACCGCCACCTGAAGGACCTGGCCGGGGACGAGATCGTCCTGGTCACCTACGGAGTGCTGCGCCGCGACCGGGAGGCCCTCGCCGAAGCCGCCTGGTCACTGATCGCCGCCGACGAGGCCCAGCACGTCAAGAACCCCTACGCCGTCACCGCCCGCGAACTGCGCGCCCTGCCCGCCCGCGCCCGCGTCGCCCTCACCGGCACCCCCGTGGAGAACAACCTCTCCGAACTCTGGGCGCTCCTCGACTGGACCACCCCCGGACTCCTCGGCCCGCTCACCGCCTTCCGTGACCGCCACGCCCGCGCCATCGAGACCGGCGAGGACCCACAGGCCGCCGAACGCCTGTCCCGTCTCGTCCGTCCCTTCCTGCTGCGTCGCAGAAAGTCCGACCCGGGCATCGCACCAGAACTGCCCGCCAAGACCGAGACCGACCGTGTCGTTCCGCTGACGGCTGAGCAGGCGAGCCTGTACGAGGCGGTGGTCCGCGAAACCATGGCGAAGATCGCCGAAGCCGAGGGCATCGCCCGCCGCGGCCTGATCCTGAAGCTCCTCACCGCGCTGAAACAGATCTGCAACCACCCCGCCCAGTACCTGCGCCAGTCCACACCACTGCACGGCCGCTCCGGCAAACTGGCGCTGCTCGACGAACTGGTCGACACCATCATCGCCGAAGGTGAGTCTGTGCTGGTCTTCACCCAGTACAAGCAGATGGCGACCCTGATGGAGAAGCACCTCGCAGAACGAGGCGTCCCCACCCTCTTCCTGCACGGCGGCACCCCCGTCACCGCGCGCGAGGAGATGGTGGACCGCTTCCAGCGCGGCGAGGTGCCGGTGTTCCTCCTCTCCCTGAAGGCCGCGGGCACCGGCCTCAACCTCACCCGGGCCACACATGTCGTGCACTACGACCGCTGGTGGAACCCGGCGGTCGAGGACCAGGCCACAGACCGCGCCTACCGCATCGGCCAGGACAAGCCCGTACAGGTCCACAAACTCCTCGCGGAGGGAACCGTGGAGGACAAGGTGGCGAAGCTCCTCGAATCCAAGCGCGCGCTCGCCGACGCCGTCGTCGGCTCCGGTGAGGCCACCCTGACCGAACTGTCCGACGCCGATCTCGCCGAACTCGTCGCCCTGGGGAGGCAGTCATGAGCCCCTCGATCCCCGGCCCGCGACGCGCGCCCACGCGCGGCAGTCGTGCCTTCGCCGCGACCTGGTGGGGCCAGACATGGGTGACGGCCCTGGAGGACTCGACCCTGGACTCGGGGCGCCTGTCCCGCGGACGCACCTACGCCCGCCGGGGTATGGTCGGCCCCGTCACCATCGCCCCCGGCCAGGTCAAAGCCGCCGTCCAGGGCAGCAGGCCCCGCCCCTACCGCTCCGCCGTCCATCTGCCCGTCCTCACCGACGCCCAGTGGAACACCCTCCTCGACACCATCGCGGCCCGGGCCGGGCATCTCGCCGCACTCCTCGACGGCGAGATGCCTGCCGAACTCGTGGACGACGCCCGCCACGCCGGCGTCCCCCTGCTCCCGCAGCCCACCGAACTCGACCCCGAATGCTCCTGCCCCGACTGGGGCTACCCCTGCAAACACGCCGCCGCGCTCTGCTACGCCATCGCCGCCACCATCGACGCCGACCCCTTCGTCGTGTTCGCCCTGCGCGGCCGCGGACGGGAGGAGGTTTTCGCCCAGCTGCGCGCCCGCCGTACGGCCGCCCAGGCGACCTCCACCCCACCGGCCCCAGCCGGACTACCGGCCGCCGGCGCCTACGCAGCCTGGGCCGCCCTGGCCGACCACACTCCGCCGCTTCCCGAACTCCCCGAACCGGCCCCCCACACCGCCGCACTGCCCGCCGCCCCGCCACTCGGCACCGGTCTGTCGGCCACGGACCTCAAACGCCTCATGGCGGACACCGCCGCACGTGCCGCCCGGCTGCTCACGGGCGACACCACCAACCTGCACCTGTCCCAGCACGAGGACGCGGTACGGATCGCCGCAAGCAACTGCGGGCCCGATTGGTTCCACCACCTCATCCAGCACACCGGTGCCAAACCGGCCGCGTTCGCCCGCCTCACCCGCGCCTGGCGGTATGCCGGCCCAACCGGCATCTCCGTCGCCGAACACTCCCACGCCCCCGACCCGACGACGATGACAGCCGCCCGCACCGCTCTGACCGAGGCCCTCACCGAAATGACCACCACCCCGGTCACCCTCAGGGCCTGGCGCAACCGCCTCACTTTGACCGACTACCACATCCAACTGCGTCTGGGCCCCGACACCCGCTGGTACCCCTACCTCCAGCATGACGACGGCCACTGGTGGCCAGCAGCGCCGGCCGACCCCGACCCCGTCACGGCGCTCACCTCCGTCTGGCGGCAGAACAAGAGATGACACGTACGACAGACCCGCGAACCGCCGCCTCAGCCCACAGGTTCACGTCTCCGGACTTGCGTCACCCGGTACCGTTCGCCAAGGAGCTCATGCCCCCTTGACAAACTGTCAGAAATGTTTGTTCTGGGCGGCCTCGTGTAGGGGCAGGTTGCACAGACCGGTGGCCCGGGCGGTCCGGATGCGGTCCGGCGCGGGCCTGTGCGTGCCGACAACCCATGTCGTCCTGTGCGACCTGCGCGTATTCGTGGATGAGGCCACCGAGGCGGGCGCGCCGAATGACACGCGATGGGGCATCGACGGCGCGCGGTTCGGGCGCGCCGACACCAGAGGAGCGTCGCCCAGGAGCGGTCGGAGCGCTGGGGCGCCGGGTCGACCCCGGCCTGCCTCAAGATCTCCCACACCGTGGAGGCGGCGACCGTCCAGCCCGGTGCTGTGGCCGGTTGACGCCCGGCGCTTCGGCATCCCCGCTGGCACGGACGGCGGGTCGTGAGCAGTGTGCGGCCCGCCCCGGTGCAGGGGGTGGAACTGGGACGTAAGGAGGCGCTGGAGCTGGCTCGGTGGGGTTGGGCCGGGTGGTGCTCTCGTAGCGGGCGTCCGGCGATCGGTCCCGTCCACCACGCGATCGACGGGAGGGAGGATCGTCTTTAGGACCGATGCCGGGGCAGCAGTGGTCGGATCAGGCCCGTGCGTTTGACGGTCGCCAGCAGCGGGGTGGTGTCGATGGCGGTGACCGCCTCCAAGGGGCCGACGGCGTCGGTGAGGAAGGTGTACAGGGCGTCGAGGTTCGCGGCGGCGACCGCGACGACCAGGTTGGCGGGACCGGTGGTGGCGGCGCAGAACCGGACGTGCGGGTGGGCGCTCAGGGTCTGCGCGGTCTCCTGCAGCGCTCCCGGCCGTACGGAGATCCACAGCAATGCCTCGGTCTGGGCGCCGAGCAGTGCGAGATCGAGTTCGGTGGCCAGGCGCAGCACCTGGCTCTTCATGAGGGCTTCGAACCGTCGACGGGCGGTGAGCGCGGTGGTGCCGGCGCGGCGGGCCAGGTCCGTGTAGGTGGCCCGGCCGTCCTCGGTCAGCCCGGCGATCAGCGCGGTGTCGACGTCGAGAGGCGTGTGCGACGGTGCCGAGGTCGTCGGTGGCGCGGGGTCGGGGGCGAGTTCGGCCAGTTCTGCGGGTGAGAGGAGGCCGGCGGTCCAGCGGAACGCGGTGGGGAAGACGCGCAGCAGGGTGTGGGCGGTCCAGGAGCCGACGGCGTCGGTGGCGGGCAGGTCGCGCAGCAGCAGGTTGTTGCGGGTCTCGGTACCTTCCAGGAAGAAGATCGTGGAGATCTCGTCGCCGCCGCCGAGGATGTCGACCCAGACGGTGTCGCTGCGGCGGGCCAGCGCCTGGGCGACCTGCCGGATCTTGTTGGGGCGGCAGCGGATGCGCAGGGCGATGGGGATCAGGTGCGGGAAGCGGGCCGGGTTGCGTACGACGGTCGCGCGCAGGGTGCCGTCGGCGTAGAGCAGGGCGACACGGCGTACGACCGTGCGCTCGGACAGCCCCAGGCAGCGGGCCACCTCCCGCCAGGAGGCACGCGGCGAGGCGACCAGAGCGGCCGCGATCCGCCGATCGGTTTCATCGAGCACCTGTCGCATGATCCGCATGATAGGCCCGGGCCCTGGCGTACTTTCTGCGCAGGAGTCTTCAGCTTGGCGATGAATTCCCGCATCACTCCTACAACAGTCTCGTCGCCGAACGACTGGTTCGGGATCCGGCACCTGCGAGATGAGGGAGAAGACGATGACTGATCATGGAGCCGACCTGCTGATCCGCGCCGGCGCGGTGCACACCCTGGTGCCCGGTCAGGCCCCACAGCGGGCAGTAGCCGTGCGCGGAGACCGTATCGCGGCCGTGTCCGCCGACCCGAACGGTCTCGACCACCTGGTGAGCGCGGACACGCAGGTCCATGACCTGCCGGGTGCCACCGTGCTGCCCGCCTTCGACGACACCCACACCCACCTGATCTTCGCGGCGCTCGGTGCCCATGACGTCCCCGTGCACCGGGCCCGGAACATTCCCGAGTTCCTCGACCTGATCCGGCAGCGGGCCGCGGTCACTCCCGAGGGCGAGTGGATCCGCACCACCACCAACTGGCAGGAACTCAATCTGGCCGAGCGCCGCATGCCCACCGCGGCCGAACTCGACCAGGCCACCGACCGGCACCCGGTCCTCGTCAAGCGCGGCGGCCACAACGACGTCGTCAACACCTATGCGCTGCGTCTGGCGGGCATCACCGAGGACACCCCCGTGCCGCCGGGTGGCACCATCGGCCGCGGCGCCGACGGCAAGCTGGACGGCCGGCTGATCGACAACGCGCTGCACCTGGTGGAGCACCTGGTCCCGGATCCGGACCGGGCCGAGCGCATCGACGGACTGCGCCTGGCCAGCCGCGACTACGCCGCCACGGGCATCGGGACCGTACGCGACTGCGCGGTCACACCCGAGGACTACGCGGTGCTCCTGGCCGCCCGCGAAGCGGGGGCGCTCAGCACCCGGGTGCGGGCGCTGATCTCGGCCCTCGGACTGACCAGCGCCGCACAGGTGGAGGACCTGCTCGACGTCATGGAGGAATGGCGTGACAACGGCGACCCGTGGCTGTCGGTGTGGGGGGTGAAGTTCGGCCTCGACGGCGGCCTGGAGGCCGGGGCCACCGAGGAGCCGTACGCCTGCGACCACGCCTTCTCCGGGATGCTGATCTGGGAGCCGGACGCGCTGGTCGAGGCGGTCGAGGCCGTGGTCCGACGCGGCTGGCGGGTCGGCACCCACGCCCACGGCGACCGCGCGGTCCGCACCCTCCTGGACGTCTACGAGCGCGTCCTTGAGCGCAACCCCGGTCTGCCCGCCGGCACACTGGTGATGGAGCACGGCGGCCTGGCCGGTCCCGAACAGCAGGCCCGCGCCGTCGCGTTGGGCATCCCGGTCACCATCCAGCAGCCGCTGCTGCACGACACCGCCGAGGTCGAGGAGGGCTTCTGGGGCCCGGAACGCGTCGCCCGGCTGTTCCCCGCGCGCGGCTGGATCGACCTGGGCGCCGAGGTAAGCGCCGGATCCGACTTCCCCGTCGGCCAGTTCGGCGCGATGCGCTCCATCTGGGGCATGACCACCCGGCAGACCGTCATCGGGGTCAAGGGCCCCGAGCACGCCATCACCTACGACGAAGCCCTCACCCTGCATACCGCGGGCGCCGCCCGCCTGACCGGCGAGGAACACCTGCGCGGCACCCTCACCCCCGGCCGCCTTGCCGACCTCACCGTCTGGGACCAGGACCCCGCCCAGTGCCCGGGTGACGCCCTGCGTGACCTCAGCCCCACGCACACCTTCGTCGGCGGTCTCCTGGTCACCCTGACCGGCACGCGGTAATCAGTCCACTCGGCCGTGACTGGCTCTGTCCTGGTGGCGCAAGCGGCCGTTGAGATGGACCTCTTGGCGGCCGCTCCCGAAAGGTATCGATGACCATGCCGCGTACCCGTTCGTTCGTGCAGGTCGACGTGTTCTCCACGAGCCTCTACTCCGGCAATCCGGTCGCGGTCGTCCTGGACGGGACGGACCTGAGCGATGCGAAGATGCAGCAACTGGCGCGCTGGACGAATCTGTCCGAGACCACGTTCGTCTTGCCGCCCACCGTCCCGGAGGCGGACTACCGGCTGCGGATCTTCACCCCCGGAGGCGAACTGCCGTTCGCCGGTCACCCCACCCTCGGCTCCGCACGTGCCTGGCTGGACAACGGCGGCACCCCGCGGAACGCCGAGCACCTCGTGCAGGAGTGCGCCGCAGGACTGATCACCGTGCGCCGCGGCGAGGACACCTTGTCCTTCGCCGCCCCGCCCCGGGTGCGTGCCGGCGCGCTCGATGACGACTATCTGAAGCGGATCGTGGCCGCGTTCGGCATCACGCAGGAGCGGGTCCTGGCCCATCAGTGGGTCGACAACGGACCCGGCTGGGCCGTGCTCCAGCTGGCCACCGCCGAGGATGTCCTCGCCCTCGAACCCGACCTGGCCCTGATCCCGGACGCGATGGTCGGCGCGATCGGCGTCTGCCCCGAGGAATCCGAGTACGCCTTTGAGCTGCGTACGTTCGCCCCGGGCGCCGGCGTGCCCGAGGACCCCGCGTGCGGCAGCATGAACGCTGCCGTCGGACAGTGGCTCACCTCCACAGGCGCCGCACCCTCCTCCTACCGGGTCTCTCAGGGCGCGAGGGTGGGACGGGCCGCGAGTATCGAGGTCACCGCCGATACGGACGGCACGGTCTGGGTCAGCGGCGCCGCCGTCATCTGCATCCGCGGCACCATCACCCTCTGACCGCCGCACCGTCATGGGGTGTCAGGGGAGAGCGTCTTCATGGTGACGTAGCTGGTCACCGTGGCCACGCCGGGCAGGGCTGCCAGCTGGTTGGCGTGGAAGTCCTCGTAGGCCGGCAGGTCGGCGACCTCGACCTGGAGCAGGTAGTCGAAGTTTCCGGTGATGTGGTGGCAGGCGACCACCTCGGGCAGCTGTGTGATCCCGCGCTCGAACGCGACCACGTCCGCGCGGGTGTGCCGCATCAGCCGGACCCCGGCGAACACCCGCAGACTGCGGCCGACCGCGGCGGGATCGATCAGCGCCCGGTAGCCGCGGATGACGCCGGCTTCCTCCAGCTGGCGCACGCGCCGCAGGCAGGGTGACGGCGACAGCCCGACCCGGGCGGCCAGCTCGTTGTTGCTGATCCGACCGTTCTCTTCGAGCACGGCCAGAATCGACCGGTCCACCTCGTCCATGGTGGCAGATTATTGCGCCTGGCAACCGAGTACCACAATCGTGCGCCCGCAGCGAGCGCAATTTGCTGCCAAAGTTGCCATGTTCCACCCATATTCGGGCGATGGTCGGCCACGCTTCATGGCGTCGTAACCGACGTCTATGGAAGGGCAGGCCATGCCGGGCAAGAGCACCATCACCGTCCACGCCGATCGCGAGATCCATCCCACTCGCGCCGTGGCACCGCCCATCTACCAGACAGCGACATTCTGGGCCGAGGACAGCGAGACGTTCGCGCAGGGCGCCGTCGAACCGCGCGGCAAGGACTTCTACACCCGCTTCGGCAACCCCAACCACGCCCAGGTCGCGGCCGTCGTCGCGGAGCTGGAGGGCACCGAGGCGGCCATGGTCACCGCGTCCGGGATGGCTGCGCTCACCACCGCCGTCCTCGCCCTGGTCTCCGCCGGTGACCATGTCATCGGGCAGAAGTCCACCTACGGCGGCACCGGCTCGGTCCTGCTGAACCTGCTCCCGCGCCTCGGCGTGTCGACCACCCTGGTCGACCAGACCGACCCGGAGGCGTTCACGAAGGCCCTGACCCCCGAGACCCGCCTGATCCTGGTGGAGACGCCGAGCAATCCGCTGCTGCAGATCACCGACCTGCGCGCCGTCGCGGACCTGGCCCGCGCGCACAACGTGCTGACCATGGCGGACAACACCTTCGCCACCCCGCTGAACCAGCGCCCGGCGGACCTCGGCATCGACCTGGTCTGGCACAGCGCGACCAAGTACCTCAACGGCCACTCCGACGTCTCCGCCGGAGTCATCGCCGGACCCGCCGAACTCCTGAACCGGATCTGGGACATCGGCCTCCTCACCGGTGCCACCCTCGGCCCCATCGACGCCTGGCTGCTGCTGCGCGGCATACGCACCCTGCCCCTGCGCATGCCACGGCACAACGCCAACGGCCTGGCCCTCGCCGAGGCGCTCAGCGGGCATACGGCCGTGGCGAAGGTGCACTATCCCGGCCTGGCGTCCCACCCGCAGCACGACCTGGCGGCCAGTCAGATGAGCGGCTTCGGCGGCGTGCTCGGCATCGAGTTCACCGGCGGCTTCGAGATGGCCGACGCCTTCCTCGGCAAGCTGCGCTACTCCCTCCGCTCGGCCAGCCTCGGCGGCGTGGAATCCCTGGCCGTGCACCCGGCGTCCATGTGGCGCGGGATGCTCAGCGAGGACCAGATCGCCGAGTCGGTGCCGCTGGGCCTGGTCCGGCTGGCCGCGGGCACCGAGGACACCGCCGACCTGGTCGCCGACGCGCTCGCCGCCGCCGACGCCGTCCACACCACGGCAGCGACTGCCTGAATCACCCGGAGAGCGCTGGTCACACGGTGCGGCGACGCCATCCATGGGTGTGCACACGTGAGCGGCACGGTTCTCGACACCACTGGCCCCTGCGCCCAGCAGCTCAATGAAGAGGTGCACCTCCATGCCCAACCCGCAGAACCATCGCCTCGCCGACCCCACACCCGCTCACGCAACCGCCGACGATTCGCCTCGCAGCGGCACCCCGCTCGCTCACGGGCTCAAGCAGCGTCACCTGTCGATGATCGCCCTCGGCGGTGTCATCGGCGCGGGCCTGTTCGTCGGCTCCGGTGCCGGTATCGCGGCGGCCGGTCCGTCGATCGTCGTCGCCTACGCACTGTCCGGCGTGCTCGTCATGCTGGTGATGCGCATGCTCGGCGAGATGTCGGCAGCCCACCCGGCCTCCGGCTGGTACTCCAGCTCGCCGCGGGTGCCCCAGCCCGCCCTGAAGTGGCGCCCCTGCCAGGGGTGATCGGCGTCAGCCTGGTGCAGCCGCGGTGCGAGGTCGCGGCGTACGGCGGTGGAAAGGGGCGTGGTGCACGCGATCAGCCGCAGGTGCCCGAGTACCGAGCGGCTCTGCATCGGCTGGGCCGCCGACACGCTGGCCGCGCGCGGCCCCGGAGGTAACGCCGGACCACCTGCGGGTCGGTGGAAAGCACACCCACCTGATGCTCGGCCGTCACCCCGGCCTGCTGCCCCCACGACTGGCCGGGCTGCTGCACCAGCTGGCGGAAAAGCCCTTGCCCGGCTCACGAGCTCTGTTCGCGCAGGCCACCCCAGGTCCCCGGCTGCTGTTCCCGGGACTGGTCCCGGGGAAGCCCATCTCGACCCACGCCATGACGCAGAAGCTCAACCGGTACGGACTCTCGGTCCGCGCGGCCCGCAACTCCGCCCTTGCCGCCCTCGCTGCCGATCTCCCCAGCCCGATCCTCGCCGACCTGACCGGCATGCACCGCCACACCGCGATCCGCTGGGTCGCCTACGCCAGGCGCGACTGGGCCGAGCACCTCGCGGCACGCGCCGAGGACCAGAGGGAGTCACCCGCCACCGGCGGTCACCGGTGAAGAGGACAAGATTCGTGCAGCGGCGGTTGGGCTCGTTCATGCCGCACCCCCTGCCCGGGGGCGCGGGTCGTTCAGGACTGCTCGGCGGCCACCTTCCGCAGCCAGCGGCGCGTCTGCCGCCGGTTGGCCAGCAGCACCACGTCGGCTTTCGCGCCGAACTCCTCGATCTTCGCCATCACGCGGGGCCGCATCTTGCGGCGGTATGTGGCGACGTACTTGATCACGCCCCAGTGGATGCGGTTGTGCACCCCGTTCCCCTTGTGTCCCGCGCCGTGCCGGATCTGCCGGAAGAAGATGCCGTACAGCGCCGCCACGGTCGACACGTCCATCAGGACCACCGTGTCGCAGGCTTCGAGCCGCGCCTGCAGCGTCGAGTTGTAGTTGCCGTCGATCACCCACCGCGGCTGCGCGACCAGCTCGCGCTGCGCGTCGGTGAACTTGTCCATGGGGAGCGCGTTCCACTCGTCGTCGTAGAACGCGGCGTCCAGGTGCGTCACCGGGGCGTCGAGGATCGTGCCCAGTTCGCGGGCCACGTGGGATTTGCCGCTGCCTCCGCAGCCGACGATGGCGACCTTCTTCATGGTGCTCCAGGGTAGGGAGGTTCGGGTGTCCGGCGCGGCCATCCTCCAGGACACATTCGGATCGATCGCCTCGAACGAATCGTTCTCCGGCTGGACCAAGACCTTCACCGACCCCCGCCTCTGCGCGGCCATCGTCGACCGCCTCACCTTCGGCGGCAACATCATCGAGACCGGCACGGACTCCTACCGACTCGCCATCACCCGCGCCCGTGCAGACCAACAACTGACCACGAGCTGATCAGGACACATGAGGCTTCGTCATCAGCGTCAGCGCTCGCGGATCCTTGACCACCACCAGCCGCCCACCGTCCGTTCGCTCACTGGCCCAGGGTCCGGCAGAGTGCGACGCTCGAACTCGTCGTCGATGCGAGCAATCAGCCGGCCGAGATCACGCCGAGCACCGCGAGGGAGGTGAAGCATGACCTCCTCCAGATCATCGCGGGCGTACTCCACCTCCAATCCGGGCTGCCAAACCTGGGACGCCTTCAGATAGCGGCCGGGTTGCTTGAATACCCACTCGAAACGGGCGAATGCGCCAGCAACTGCGTCAGGCCACATCCGCTCATCTTCGACACGGTGGACAGCTGCACGAGTCCTCGCGGAAACACCACGGATCTGCCGAACTACAACATGTCTGCGAGGCCGCCATCGCTCAGCGCGGATAGCCTTCGGGCGCCTACGCGGCATCGCCCTTTCTGATCAACATGGTGTCATCCTGCCACGAACGGGGCTGGCTCCGCACGCACGAACGAACTCCCCGCCACCTCGGGTGCTCATACTTCTCACCAACATTCACGCGCTCTCCGGGCAACGCGTGATGCCGAAACCCACCAACAAGTGCTCTCGCTTGAAGGTTCTGGCACAAATTTCGTGAGAGCGATCAACGGGGTTCCGTCTCGGCGGCATAGCGTCATCTGGGACCGTGGTGCGGTGTGATGCGCTGGTCGGTGACCTGTTTCCGCACCTCAGCAGGTGCTGGTGGAGCGCGTGTTTTTCGAGTGCGGAGTAATTCGAATAGTGGCGAGAACCGGGAGGCCGCGGTGCAGTGTCCCGGGTGTGCGGTGGTGTCCAACCGGGTGCACAGCACGTATGGAAGGAGACCTGCCGACACGCCGGTCGGGGATCGGCCGGCACTGATCAAGCTGACGGTGCGGCGGCTGTACTGCGAGAACATGCGCTGTTCGCGGCGTACTTTCGCCGAACAGGTCGACGGCCTGACCGTTCGCTATAGCCGTCGCACACCTGCCGCTCGGCGGTTTCTGGAGGCTGTCGCCGTCGCGCTCGCGGGCCGGGCTGGGAGCCGTCTTGCCGCTGCCCTGCATACACGGGTGAGCCGGTCGACACTGTTACGGGCGGTTATGGCCCTGCCCGACCCTGCCTGGGCCGTTCCGAGAGTGCTGGGCGTCGATGACTTCGCCACCCGTCGTGGACAGCACTACGGAACCGTGCTCATCGACTGCGAGACCGGCCAGCCTCTCGACCTGCTGCCCGGCCGCGACGCTGCGACCCTGGCCGACTGGCTGCGTGAACATCCCGGCTCCGAGAGCATCTGCCGTGACCGGGGCGGTTCTTACGCCGACGGCGCCCGCACCGGTGCCCCGAACGCGATTCAGGTTGCCGACCGCTTCCATCTCTGGCAGAACCTCGGCACCGCCGTCGAACGCAGCGTGCGACGGCACCATGATTGCCTGACGAAGTTTGCCGTCAGAGACGATGGTCTGACGAACGATGCGGTCGCCGACCAGGCGGATGCAGAGAAGGAAATGTCGCCCATCGAGGCCCGTATCCGTGAACGGCACGCAACCGTCCATGCTCTGCCGGCCCAGGGACATGGCATCCGCGAGATCGCCCGGGAACTGCACATGGGCGGCAACACCGTCCGCCGCACCGCACGAGCTGCGGTCCCCGAAGAATCACTGAGCGGTCGTCGCCAGCCCAGGCCCAGCCAGCTCGACCCCTACAAGCCCCACCTGGACAAACGCTGGGCAGTGGGATTCACCAACGCCATCCATCCCCACGCCGAGCTCCAGGAGCTCGGCTACCGCGGCAGCTACCAGACGATCAGCGATTACCTGCGACCGAGACGCCGCCGCATCCGTGTTGTCACCCCTGCGCCTCCGGGCGTCCGGCAGATCACCGGGTGGATGATGCGTCACCCCGAGCACCTGGGCGACGAAGAACGCCGGCAGTTCACCACCGTCCTCGCCCAGTGCCCAGAACTGGGCGCCCTCCATAGGCACGTCCGCACCTTCGCCGAGATCCTCACCACCCGCTCCGGCCAACACCTCAAAGACTGGGACGCCGTCGTCCAGGGCCTGACCACCTGCTGGAACTCCGGTCCGGTGGAGGGCCGGGTCAACCACATCAAAATGATCAAACGCCAGATGTTCGGACGCGCGAAACTTCCCCTCCTTCGGAAGCGAGTCCTGCTCACCGCGGCTCAAGGCAGCTACCGCCGTCAGGCCTGACCCGGCCTTGATAGAACGGCCTCATGAGTTCGAACGACGCCCAGATCGCGCAGGCCGAGTGCCACTTCGGAGTCCGATTTCCCGACGACTACCGACACTTCCTGGCCACGGAAGGGAGCATGGCCCGGTTCGTTCCTCCTGCGGACGACTTCCTGATGATCAATGCCCTCGCGGAGCTCATCGAAGTCAATGAGGCTGGCGACTTCCAGGAACGCTTCCCCGGGAGCGTCGTCATCGGCGGGGACGGAAGTCGAGAAATGCTCACCTACGACTTTCGGCAGGAACCCCCATCTCTGGTCCTACTCGACGTCTCCGCTCAGGACTGGTCGTCCGCCATCCAACAGGCAACTTCGTTCTCCGCCCTGCTCGAGCAGTTCCCCGAAACCGGATGGCAATGGGACGGCTCTGAGCCCTCGCCCTCCTGAAAAGCGTCCTCACGAAATTTGTGCCAGAACCCGCTTGAAACCTACGCAGCCGATTGCCCTCACCCTGTAGCTGGCACGCACTTGCTGGGATGATGGCGGAGCATGTGACCGGGCTGGGAATGGCGTGCCGGCGCGGCCTCCCGCTGCCCGGCCGTGCTACGCGTAGCGCACCACCGACGTCGGCACCACCGTCCGGCGCGCCGGGCCCGCCATCGCGTCCGGCCCCTGTTCGATCCGGTCCAGCAGCAGCCGGGCCGCCTGGCGTCCGACCTCGTCCGCGTCGTACGAGACGACGGTGACCGATACCTGCAGCATGTCTGCCATCTCGAAGTCGTCGAAGCCCGCGAGCGCGGTGCTGGTGCCAAGGCGTCGCATCGCCCGGTAGGCGCCCAGCGTGATGCGGTTGTTGGTGCAGAACAGTGCTGTCGGCGCATCCTCGCGGTCCAACAGTTCCATGGCCGCCGCCTCTGCGGTGGCGATGTCGTGGGGGCCCCGGCGCACCCACGCCTCGTGCGGTGTCAGACCGGCTTCCTCATGCGCGGCCCAGTAGCCGCGGAAGCGCTCTGCCGCGGTGAACAGACCGGGTGGATTGCCCAGGAAACCAACGTTCCGGTGCCCTTCGGACAGCACTTGTGCGGTGGCCGCGCGGGCTCCGCCGAAGTCGTCCACGAGGACCGCGTCGGCCTCGATCCCAGAAGGCGGCCGGGAGGCGAAGACCACGGGGGTGCCGCCGAGGGTGGCGGGGCTGAGATGACGGTGTGTGGCCCCGGCCGGAACCACGATCACGCCGTCCACCCGGCGGGATATCAGGTCCTCCACCATTTCACGTTCGCGTTGGACCTGTGATGCCGTGTTGCCTACCACCAGCCGAAGCCCGTACTCCTCGGCGACGCTTTCGGCGCCGAGCGCGAGACGGGAGTAGAAGGGGTTGCCGAGGTTGGTGACGACCAGGCCGATCATGCCGCTGGGGCGGCCCAGACGCAGCGTGCGGGCCACCTCGTTGCGGCGGTAGCCCAGTTCGCGTACGGCAGTGAGCACTCGCTCCTTGGTCGTGGGGCTGACGCGGTCGTCCTTCAGCACCCGCGACACGGTCATGGCGCTGACGCCTGCACGGGCGGCGACGTCGCGCATCGTGGGCGTGGTCGCGGATCCGGTGGATCCGGGAGTGCCGGACGGGGGCACTGCGCTCGCTCTCTCTTCCAGCTGACGGTTGCGGGCGTTTCCACAGCACGCCCGCGGCCTTCATCCTATGCCTCGGTCAGTGTGCGCACCCCCCACCATGCGGCACCGAGCAGCGGTGCCTCGTGAGTGCGCTCAGCGGTGCGGAGCACTAGCTTCCCGGTGACGCCGGCGCCCGGACCGGCGTACAGTCCGGCCCTGAGCGGTCCCTCGATGAGGTCCCACGACGCGGCGATCGAGCCGCCGACGACCAGGGCTGTCGCCTCGAACCGTTCCAGCCAGGGCGCCAGGGTCGCCCCCAGCACCCGGAATGCCTGCTCCAGCACCGCGCACGCATGCCGGTCGCCTCGGCGGGCCAGCTCGGCGATGGTCTGCACGTCGGGGGCGACGTGCGGGTTCAGCGCCGCGCGGGCGTAGGCGGCGCGGATGCCGCGCCGCGAGACGATGTGCTCCAGTGGGCGCCCGCCGTACGACAGCAGATGAACGCTGCCGTCCGGAGGCACGAGCGGGCCGTCGTTGACGGGCTGCCCCTGGTCGAGTAAGGCGGAGCCGACACCGCTGCCGAGAGTGATGCAGACCGCACGTGCATGGCCGGCAGCCGCGCCGGCGACGGACTCACCGATGCCGAAGGCGTCGGCGTCGTTGAGGAACCGCAGCGTGGTGGGCGCCGGCTGCAGTCGCCGCATCAACTTGGCGCGCACATCTACGCCGTACAGTGCGTCGAACTTGCCGACGTTCCGAAAGAGCCCGACGCCCGCCTCGTAGTCGAACGGACCGGGCACCGCCACACCCCAGTGTGCGGTGGCAGGACAGTCGATCCGCGCGGCGGTCGCGGCGATGCCGCCGAGGATCTCCTCGGCCGTGCCCTGCGCGGGCAGCGGTTCACGCACCGGCTCCCCCGCCAGTTCGCCGGCGGCCGAATCGACGAGCGCCGCAGTCACATGGGTGCCACCGACCTCCAGTACGGGTACAGGCGCGCTCAGCATGCGATCATCCCTTGGCATCATCCGTGGCCGTGCCGCTCAGCGCATCGCTCGGAACGTGCCGGCACGCAGGGCGCCTTCGATGTCCTCCAGGCTGCGGCCCCTGGTCTCGGGGACACAGCGGATCACGAAGAGGAGAGCGAGCGCGTTGATCGCGGCGTACAGGCAGAAGGTACCGGAGACGCCGAGCAAGCTGGTGAGGGAGAGCGTGGTGAGGCTGACGACGAGGTCGAAAAACCAAACGGCGAAGGTGGACACGGCCACCGCGACGGCTCGGGCCTTCAGCGGGTACATCTCGGGGCCCGCCAGCCAGAGGACGACCGAGAGGCTGCCTCCGTTGCAGGCGATGTAGCCGAGGATGCCTGCGACCACGATCCAGCGGGCGCCGCCCTGCGGTGCCTGGCCGTTCATGAAGACGGCGGCGAGGACGGCGAGGCAGAGGACGGCGCCGGGCAGCAGCAACAGCAGCAGCCGACGGCGGCCTATCCGGTCCACGAGCCACATGCCAAGGGCGACCACGAGGAAGTTGACGACGCCGACTCCGACGGTGGTGAGCATCGCGGCGGAACGGCCGAAGCCGGAGTTGCCCAGGATCGTCGGGGCGTAGTAGATGATCGCGTTGATGCCGGTGATCTGGGAGGCGACGGCGAGGCCGATGCCCGCGATCAGGGCCGGACGCAGCCAGCGGGCGCGCAGGGCGCGCAGGCCCCGCTCGCCTTCCTGTGCCGAGGTCCCGGTGAGCTGCTCCAGCTCGCTTTCCGCGGCAGCGATGTCCGGGCGTATCCGGACGAGGACGGCGCGGGCGGCCTCCGGGCCGCGGTGGGTGAAGAGCCAGCGCGGGCTTTCCGGCAGAGCCGACATGCCGATCAGCAGGGCGACGGCGGGCACCAGGCCGAGGCCGAACATCCAACGCCAGCTCTCGTCGAGCACATAGCCGGAGAGGTAGGCGGCGAGGATGCCGAGGGTGATGGCGAGCTGGAAGGCCACGACGAGGCCACCGCGCCGCGCGGGCGGGGCGAGCTCGGCCACGTACAGCGGCACGGCCTGGGAGGCGAGACCGACCGCAAGGCCCAGCACAAGCCGGGCAATGCCCAGCGTCCAGGCCTCGGCAGCGAGGGCCGAGAAGAAGGCACCCGCCATGAAGACAAAGGCGGCCCACATAACGGCCGGGCGGCGGCCGAGGCGCTCGGCGACGGGGCCCGAGAAGCAGGCGCCGATGATGGCACCGACGACGATCGCGCTGGTAACGATCTGCTGGCCGGCGTCGGCGAGATGGAAGTCGTGGGCGATGGTGGGCAGGGCTCCGGAGATGACGCCGGTGTCGTACCCGAAGAGCAGGCCGCCGAGGGCGCTGACGACGGCGATGGTGACGACGTAGCGGCCGGAGTGGTTTCCGGTCCCGGTGGCAGGCGACGGTGGAGCGGTGGCAGCGGTGCGGCTCATGGGCGTCTGCCTCTTCTCCGCGCCTCGTTGAGGCGCTACGGGCCGTGAGGACTGTGTTATCGACAATGAGCGAGGGAGGGGCCCGGGGATGTCCCCTCCTCGTTCGGGGGTCCTTGGCCGCCCCAGGTCTCAGCTGACCAGGGACTTGACCACGTGCACCGGCCGCTCACCCAACGGCCGCAGCCGGTAGGCGCCAACCGCTGCCGGCACTCAGCGTCTCGGCGAAACCAAGCTCATGGCTCCGCCCGCCGGGAGTCTCGATCACCACGCCGTCGCCGGAGGAGACGTTGAGGACGTGGAAGCGGCCCTCGGTGTCTTCCTCAGCAGGCTCCGCCCCGGCGGCGGCCGGGTCGATCACAAAGCGCCGGACCTCGTAGAACATCTCCGGCAGCGCACCGAGGACCTCTTCACGTCAGCCCGGACCTTCGCGCAGCGTACACGGATCCTGGAGCAGGTCACGGAAAGGGACCGTCTTCGCGGCGGCACCCCAGCCGCAGACGACAGTCCCGTCGACGGATGCATAGCGGGGGTGTCGTTCGTAAGAACGGGTCACATCGTGCTCCAAACGCCGGATTTCGTTCGTGTTAACGATAACAAGTTCACGCGCGCGCCAATTTCTTTTCAACCGGCGTTCCCTGCCTGGGCGGTGTGTTGCCCCTACGGTCCGTGGGGTCTTCGAAGGGAGGGGACTCATGGACACACTCCTCGCGGTCAAGGTTCGCGGGATGACAAAACGTTTCGGTGACGTCGTCGCACTCGACGGCATCGATCTGGATGTGGCGCAGGGTCAGATCCATGGCTTGGTCGGACCGAACGGTGCCGGCAAGACGACCTTGCTCGGTCTCCTGCTGGGCCTGGCTGTCGCCGACAGCGGGTCCCTGGAGATCCTGGGTACGCAGGTCGGGCGGGGGCTCGCCACTCCCGACGGTGTCGCCGGCTTCGTGGACGGGCCCGGTCTGTACCCCTCGCTCACCGCCAGGCAGAACCTCGCCGCGCTGGCGGCTCTGCGCGGTCTTGACGCGCGGACGGCGGGGATCGACGACGTGCTCGACCAAGTCGGGCTCACCGATGTCGCCGACGACCGGGCACGCGGCTTCTCCCTCGGCATGCGTCAGCGGCTGGGACTCGCTGCGGCGCTGCTCAGCAAGCCCCGGCTGCTCGTGCTCGACGAGCCCGCCAACGGCCTCGACCCGGCCGGCAAGAAGCAGGTGCACGGTGTCCTGACCCGGCTCGCGGCGGACGGCACCTGCGTCGTGCTCTCGAGCCACCGCATGGACGACCTCGAAGCGCTGTGCTCCGAGGTCACCATCGTCGCCACCGGACGGGTCGTCTTCTCCGGTCCGCTGAGCAAGCTGGCCGCCGAGAACCGTGAACTCGACTACCGGCTGCTGACCTCCGACCCGCAGGCCGCCCGCCGGCTGGCTGTCGACACGGCCGGGGTCCGCGTCGTCGACGACGCCGGTCCACGGCATGACGCCGAGGTGCTCGTGGTGCGGGCGCTGGTGCCCGCTCTCGACGAACTGGTGGTGGGGCTCGTACACGCGGGCATCGCGTTGCGTGAGCTCGCCCCCGTGGTGTCGCCGCTCGAAGCCGCGTTCCTCGCCCTTACCGAACAGCAGGAGGCCGGCCGATGACCGCGACCACCACGCACGAGCGCGCCATCGGCGTCCGCCGCGTCCCGGTGGCCCGTGGCTATCGCTTCGAGTTGGTCAAGCTGGTCTCGCAATGGCGGATCCGTCTGCTGGTCCTTGCCTGCTGGATCGCGCCGGCGCTCTTCGTCGCCGCGGTGAGCCAGCAGAGCACGCTCCCCTCCGACACCCTGTTCGGCCGCTGGATGCACGCCACGGGGTGGGCCGGGCCGCTGGTGATCCTCGGTTTCGCGGGCACCTGGGCGCTCCCGCTGCTGGCCTCGGTGGTCGCCGGCGACGTGTTCGCCTGCGAGGACCGGCTCGGCACCTGGCGTCACCTGCTCGTGGCAGTCCGCTCGCCCCGGCGGATCTTCGCGGCGAAGGCACTGGCCAGTCTCACCGTCATCGGGCTGCTCGTGGCCGGGCTGGCCTGTTCCAGCACAGTCGGCGGCGTCCTCGCGGTCGGCAACCAGCCGCTGGTCGGCCTCGACGGCCATCTGCTGACGCCGTCGGACGCCGCCGGGAAGGTCCTGCTCGCCTGGCTGTGCGTACTCGCCCCCACCCTGGCCCTCGCCGCGATCGGACTGCTCGGGTCCGTCGTGCTGGGGCGGTCCCCGATGGGGCTGCTGCTGCCCGCGCTCGTCGCGCTCGCGATGCAGCTCGCCCAGATGCTGCCGCTGCCCGTCGCCGTGCGTCTCGCCCTGCCCGGCTACGCCTTCATCGCCTGGAACGGCCTGTTCACCAGCCCGGCACAGCTCGGCCCGCTCCTGATCGGCATCGTGGTCAGCCTGGTGTGGGCCGCGACAGCGACAGTGCTGGCTTACCTGCTGTTCCTGCGGCGCGACTTCACCAACCTGGCCTACGACGGCTCGGGCCGCCGCGCGATCACGGCGGGACTCCTGCCTCTGGTCGGACTGGCCGCCCTCACCGTCGCGGTGGTCGCCGCGGCGACCGGGGCCACCGGCTCCGGGATCGAGCAGGACAAGGTGCAGCGCTCGGTCGCCACGGCGTTCGCGCACCTCTACCGCATGCAGACCCAGCAGCTCAACCGTCCCGCCGTCACCGAAGCGCAGTTGAAGGCCACAGCGGCGTGCAACAAGGGCGGCGGCCAGGTCGGCGCCCAGGGGCCGGGCAACGACTGGCGTTGCGTCGTCTCCTGGCATCTGCCCGGCGCCGAGGCCGCAGGGACGGCCATCTACCAGCTCGACATCACCGCAGACGGGCGGTTCGTGGCCGATGGCGACGGACCGAAGGAAGTGAACGGCTACTTCCTGGTGCGGACCCCGACCGGGGACGCACCGAACCCGCTCTGGCAGTTCGACGGCAATGTCGAACTGCTCCGCACCACCCCGAAGGGATAACCCATGCAGGTCACACGGCAGCGTCGGATCAACGAGAAGAAGCAGATCAGTCTTTTCGGTAGACGCTTCGGTCGCCGGACCACTCTGGTAACGACGGGCATCGCTGTCGCCCTCGCCGTCACGGGCACCGCTGTTGCCCAGACGCACCAGTTCGGCACCGACCAGGTCGGCCAGGTCACCGCCAAGGGCCAGGTCATCTCCGACAACCAGTACATCGACCCGTACGGCGAGCGCCTCGTCCTCAACAACGGCAAGATCATGTCGTCCTCGGTCAGCCCGGACGGCACCCACGTCGCGGCCTCGCTCGCCGACGGTGGAATGGCGCTGGCCATCGTGGACCTGAAGACCTGGAAGGTGCAGCAGCGCGTCGGCAACAACGCGTCGGCGGACCTGCGCATCGGCGGCAACGACGTGGGCCAGGAAGGCCCCACGTACTCGCCCGACGGTTCGCAGCTGTGGCTGGGCCAGGCCGACGGCTACACCAGGTTCACCGTGAACCCGGACGGCACCCTCGCCAACCCGAAGTGGCTCCCGATCCCGAGGGACGGGTCCAAGCGGGCGCTGGTGGGTGCGGCGGTGTTCTCGGCCGATGGCTCCACCGTGTACTCCGCGGTCAACGGCCAGAACCGGGTGGTCGCCATGAACGCGGCGACCGGGGCCATCGAGCAGAGCTGGACCGTGGGCACCGCCCCGCGTGGCATCGCCATGGTCGGCAACAAGCTCTACGTCAGCAACGAGGGCGGGCGTCCGGCCAAAGCCGGCGACACCACGATGAACTCCTACGGCAGCCAGGTGCCGGCCGACCCGGACACCGGTGCCTCCACCACCGGCACGGTCAGCGTCATCGACCTGGCGGACCCGTCCGCCGCCGTCTCGAGCATCGACGTCGGTCTGCACCCGACCGCCATGTACGCCAAGAAGGGGGCGGTGTTCGTCACCAACACCGCCGACGACGACGTGTCGGTCATCGACACCGCCAAGGACAAGGTCGTGCAGACCATCGCCACCCAGCCGTGGCCTGAGGCGTCGGTGGGCTACCACCCCAACGCGGTGACGCTCACCGACGACGGTCACCTGCTGGTGACGCTCGGCCGCGCCAACGCGGTCGCCGTCTACCGGTACACGTCCCCGCAGGAGCCGGTCAGCTACGTCGGCCTGCTCCCGACGGACTACTTCCCCGCGGAGATCACCACCGTCGGCAACGAGGTAGTGGTCTCCAACACCCGCGGTATCGACGCCCGCCGCCCCAACAACCCCGCAGGGCACGGCACCCACGACACCACCTCGAGCCTGACGCGGTTCACGCTGCCGAGCGACGATGTCATCAAGTCCCAGACCGGCAAGGTCTTCAGCCAGAACGGCTGGAACGGCGGCTCGGTCTCGCTGTCCGAGGGCAAGGGCGATGCGAAGCCGGTGCCGGTCCCGGTGAAGCTCGGCGACCCCTCGACGATCAAGCACGTCTTCCTGCTCATCAAGGAGAACCGGACCTACGACGCGGTCCTCGGTGACGACCCGCGCGGCAACGGCGACCCGGCACTGACGCAGTTCGGCGAGAACGTGACGCCGAACCAGCACGCGCTGGCTCGGCAGTTCGGGCTGTACGACAACACGTACGACATCGGCACGAACTCCGCCGAGGGTCACAACTGGCTGATGCAGGCCGACAACCCGGAGTACACCGAATCCATGGCCGGTACGTACGGCCGCAGCTACGCTTCCGAGAACGACGCTCTCGGCCACCAGAAGTCCGGCTTCATCTGGACCGCTGCGCAGGCGGCCGGGAAGTCCGTCAAGGACTTCGGCGAGTTCCAGTCGTTCCAGAGCAAGCCGGCCGGCGCGTCCTGGCAGAACCTGTACTGCGACGCCAAGAACATGGACGCGACCGGGCAGCAGAGCGCCTACCCCATTAAACCGGGCTCGGCGATCCCGTCGCTCAACAAGATAGCGGTGCCCGGCTACCCGAATGCGTCCGACGTCACCGCCCCGGAAGTCTACAAGTACCAGGTCTGGAAGCAGGACTTCGAGAAGAACGGTCCGGCGAACCTGAACCTGATAGCGCTCCCGAACGACCACGGCGGTGGTGGGCCGACCACGGCCGCTCAGGTCGCGGACAACGACCTCGCGGTCGGCAAGATGGTCGACACGATCTCGCACAGCAAGTACTGGAAGGACTCGGCGATCTTCGTTGTCGAGGACGACTCCCAGTACGGCCTCGACCACGTCGACGGCAACCGCGCCCCGATCCAGATCATCAGCCCCTGGGCGCAGCACGGCAAGGTCGACAGCCGCTACTACACGCAGATCACGATGATCCGGACCATCGAGCAGATCCTCGGGATCCACCCGATGAACCAGAAGGACAGCGCGGCCAGCCCGATGCGTGGGGCGTTCACCCAGAACGCGGACTTCACGCCGTTCACCGCGCTGCCCAACCGGGTCCCGCTGACCGATGGCCTGAAGACCCCGCCCGCCTGCGGCCTGGACACCCCGGCGCCGCAGAACCCCAATGCCGCGGCCGCGCCGTCGGCGACGGTGCCGGCAGACAAGCAGGAGCTCGCGGCGAAGTGGGAGGACTGGAAGTCGAAGCAGCGGCTGACCGGGCCCAACGCCAAGCTCGACTCCTCGAACCCCGCGCAGATGAACCACTTCACGTGGTACGAGACGCACGAGTGGAAGAAGCCGTACCCCGGCGAGAAAAAGCTCTTCGCGCCGGAGGACGTACCGGGCGCCTACATCCCGTCGCCGGAGTCCGACGGCTGACGTAGGCTGATCGCGTCAAGAGCCCCTTACCGGCATGGCGCTTTCTAGGGGGCGTTGCATACACGTGGTCGTGTTGATCACAGGGGCATTGCGCGATTGGGATTGGTCCGGTTCGCCGGTCTCGTGAGTGACGTGGCCTCATGTCCGTTGTGTGGCAAGGGACCCCGGAGAGCAGAGCAGGCACGGTGCTGGTGATCATGTGGTTGTCGAGACCCTGTTGGGAACGGGTACGGCCACCGCGTGATCATCGGGGGTTGTGTGGACTCCTGAAGATCGTGCGGTGGCCGCAGGCCATAGCGTAGACCCTGCCCGCTGGCGGGCGATGTTCGACCAGGTCCCCCAGCACCGTCGCCCGCCGCGCCTTCGCCGGTCGAACTGCACCGCCACCCTCGCGGGCGTCGACCGGCCACCGGACACCTCGCCCGGCCCGTGCGCAGGCCGACTCTGCCGAGACCGCTCCAGCGACCGGCACGGGCGTAGCCCGATACCGCATGGCTCGGGCCGACACGGGTTCAGGCTCGGGACTCACCCGTACGGTCCGACCTGGATGCTCTCCGCTCCGGGAGCGCGCAGGCTGGCACAACGGGACGGGCGGGACTGGGTCGAGAGGATGAACACGACGTGGGGAGGACGGCATAGACAGGACGCGGGTGACTCCCTCCCGCGGGGACGGGTCCGCGCGGCTGCTGGCGCGCTGCGCCGTGCTCGCGTCGATCGGCGCAGCGGTCGTGCTGCTGATCGCACTGGCCGAGGGCGGGCTGTGGATCATCGGAGCCGGGCTCCTCGGGCTGATCGTCTGCGCCGCCGGCGTCTGGTGGTTCCTGGCGCACCGTGGCGCGGTGCGGCTGTTCGGAGCGCTCGTCGTGGTCGCCGCGCCCATCGGCGTCCTGGTGCTCTTCGCGCGAGGCGGCCTGTTGCTGACGGTACTGGTCTCGAGCCTGTGCTGGAGTGCGACGTTGGTCTGCGCCCGGACGGCGCTGCGCAGGTCGCGTCCGGAGCGGCGCATGCGGGCGACCGCCGCGCCCCGGCCGCAGCAGCCGGTCCTCATCATGAATCCGAAGTCCGGGGGCGGGAAGGTCGGCCGCTTCGGGCTCGCCGAGCGGGCGGAGGAGCTTGGCGCGCGGGTGATCCTGCTCGACCCCTCCGTCCAGACCGGCGTCGCCGCGCTGGCCCGCCGAGCCGTGGCCGAGGGCGCGGACCTTCTCGGCGTTGCGGGCGGCGACGGCACCCAGGCGCTTGTCGCGGCCGTCGCCGCCGAGCACGACCTGCCGTTCCTCGTGGTCTCCGCGGGTACCCGCAACCACTTCGCCATGGACCTCGGCCTCGACCGGTCCGACCCGACCCGCTGCCTCGACGCGCTGACCGACGGCGAGGAGCTCAGGGTCGATCTGGGCGACGTCGCGGGTCGTGCCTTTGTCAACACCGTGTCGTTCGGGGTGTACGCGGACATCGTCCAGCGCCCGGAGTACCGCGACGACAAAGCGGGCACGGCGCTGAACCTCTTGCCGGACCTGCTGCTCGGCGAGGGGGTCAGGCGGCTCGACGCGCGCATCGACGGAACCGCGCTCTCGTCCCAGCAGGCACTGCTGGTCAGCAACAACCCGTACGTCTCCCCCAACGAGTTCAGCGGTAGCGGCGGTCGGCCTCGGCTCGACGGCGGCGAGCTGGGCGTGCTGGGGATCCGGGTGGAGAGCGCGGCACAGGCTGCGGAACTGGCCGTGTGGGGCTCGCAGTCCACGGGGCTGACTGTGCTGACCGCGCAGCGGGTCGAGGTGTCCTCCGACGCGGACGAGATCCCCGTGGCGGTGGACGGCGAGGCGCTGCGGATGCCGACGCCGGTCGTGTGCTCGCTGTGCCCGGGCGCACTGCGGGTCCTGGTGCCGCGCGACCGTCCGGGCGTCGTGGTTCCCGCCCCGCCAGTGGACTGGCGGCAGCTCGTCAACCTCGCGTTCGGTCGCCCCGAGCGAACGTCCTAGGAGAGACCCGTGCCTGACTGGAGTACCATCCCGCCGGCCGCATCGGTCCACCGCACCGTGACCGCGGCCCGGTCAGCCGTGGCCGCCGTGCTCAGCGACCTCCATGCGATTGACGGGGCCATGTACGCCGCCGTGGCCGCCACGCCCACGCCCACGCTGGACCGCGCGCTGCGGCGGTTCTCGCGCGCGGCCGACCACTCGAAGATTTCGCTGACCGTCGCGGCGGGCCTCGCCCTCAGGCCCGGCCGTCCCCGTCGAGCGGCGCTGGCCGGGGTCGGCGCGGTTGCGCTGGCCTCGGTGGCGGCGAACCTGTTCGCCAAGCGGATGGTCCACCGGCAGCGGCCCGACCGTGAAGAGGCCCGGGTGGTCGTGGACCGGCACGTGCCCATGCCGAAGTCGGCGTCCTTCCCCTCCGGCCACACGGCATCGGCGACCGCGTTCGCCACCGCCGTCGGCGTCGTGCTGCCCTCGGCCGCGGTACCACTCGCGGCGCTGGCGGTCGCCGTCGGCTACTCCCGCGTCCACACGGGCGTGCACTACCCCGGCGACGTCGCGGCGGGTGCGGTCCTCGGCTTCGCGGCCGCGGCGGCGTCCCTGGCGGTCATACACGTCCCCTAGCACCGCTTCAGGGGGACAATGCCCACGCCATCGTCGGCACCACCGACCTGACCGGCGCGGTGCGTGCTGGCACCGCCCGGGCGGCCGACGATTCAACCAAAGGACAGCCGGAGCGTCAGTCAGGCGGAGGGTCAGGCCCCCGAGCGGTGCCATCTACATCCTCACTGTCAGGCGATGTCGTGGGTGGTGGCCACTGCGGTGGGTGTCTGGCGGAGGGTGTGCTGGACGGCGATCACGGCGGCGTCGTCGGTCAGGTGGCCGCCGACATGGGCGAGCAGGTCGGTGCGCAGGTGGTGAATCAGTGCGGAAGGGCTGTGGAGGGGCCAGGAGGCGGCGCGCTCGGTCAGCGGGTAGAAGACGCCTTGGGCATCCCGCGCCTCGATCACTCCGTCGGTGTGCAGCAGCAGCAGGTCTTCGGGCTCGAAGGTGAAGGTGTCGACGTGGTAGACGGCAGCGGTCAGTTCGCCCAGGCCCAGCGGCGGGGCGGGGCGGGTGGCGTGCAGTGCGGAGACCTGCCGGCCGCGCAGCAGCAAGGGGGGCGGGTGCCCGCAGCTGACCACGTGGACGAGCGGCAGCGCGTCGGGGATGTCGAGGAGCGCGGCGGTGATGAAGCACTCCCCGGCCGTCTCCGCCTCGGAGGGCTCGGCCAGATTCCAGCACACGCTGTGGTCCAGGTAGGCCGCGAGCTCGGGCAGGCGGGCCTGGCGGTGCGCGGACTCCCGGAAGGCCCCCAGCAGCAGGGCGGCGTCGCTGATCGCGGTCAGGCCCTTGCCCATCACATCGCCGATGATCAGCCGGGTGCCCGTGGAGGTGCGGATGGCCGCGTACAGGTCGCCGCCGATCAGGGACTGCGCCTGTGCCGCCAGGTAGACGGACGCCACCCGCAGCGGGCCGATCCGCCGCGGCAGCGGCCGTAGCACCGCCCGCTGTGTGGCCTCCGACACCATCCGCACCAGCGCCAGCTCACGGGCGCGCCGCTCGCGCAGATAACAGAAGACCGTCACAATCACCGACACCACCAGCAGGGCGAAGAACTGCGAGTCGAAGTCCATCGTGCCGAGCAGGTGGGAGTCCAGGCCGATGACGAGCATGCCCACCATCGCAACGGTGGCGATCGCCCCGGTGACGAGGGTCGAGGCGAAGGACGCGGTGAGCGCGGGCGCCACGATCAGCAACGACGGACCCAGCGGCAAACCGGGGCTCACCACGTCGGTCAGCACGATGACCGCGATCAGACCGAACGGGAGCGCCAGCAGGGCGTCACCGGCCTGCCGTGGTCGAAGGCGGTGCGTGAACCGCTGCCGCGATCGCATACCTCCTGCCTACACCCGGCGAGGCAGCCCCGCAGGTGCACGCACAACCACCCGCCATCAATCGAGCGTCACCGCGAACGCAGGCAAACGTCCCCAGCAGGTCACCTCCCACCAACACTCATCTCCTGGTCGCGCAGGTGGAGGGCCATGGAGAGCATGTGGTTGTCGGTGACGCCCGCGCCGCCGATGGTCTTGCGGCGCTTGCGGGCGGACTCGTGGCCTTCGAGGGTGCGGTCGCGGATGTACTCACGTTCCATGCCGGACATGGCCGCGAGCACGGTGAACACAATGCCGGAGGGGTCGTGGGAGCCCTTCAGTTCCCCGGTGAGGGCTCTGTTCTCGATAGCTACTGCCAGGTCGCGTGCCCGCTCACGCTGCGTGTCTGCGCACGCTCCGCGTTCCGTAGCGCGTCACCCAGCGGATGAGCAATGGCGAGAGCATCACCACGAGGAAGAGCCGGAGACTCTGAGAGGTGGAGATGAGGGCGACGTCGGAATGCACTGACGCGGCGGTGGCGAGGACCGCGTTGATGCCGCCGGGGGTGGTAGCCAGGTAGGCGTCGTTGAAGGAGATGCCGACCGCGGCGGCCAGTGCGCCGGCGAGCGCGGCGCAGATCAGGCAGACAGCGAGGGCTGCGGCTAGTACGTGCGGCAGCATGCGTCCGACGTGGCGCAGCGTGGGGCGGGTGAAGCGCGAGCCCACCTCCAGGCCGATCGCCACGAAGACCGCGTCCTGGAGCGGCCCGACCGGCTGGAACCCGTGCGCGGCGCCGGTGAACACGCCCACCGCGGTCAGCAGCATGGGGCCCAGCAGCATGGGCGCGGGCAGCCTCAGCCGGCGTCCAACACTGCTGCCGAGCACGCAGAGCGCGGCCAGGACGAGCAGGCCCCCCAAGACGTGCGGGGAGTTCACCAGCACCAGGGAGTCGGGCAGCAGGGCGGATTCGAGCGGCCGGGCGTGAGCGGGGTTCCCGGCATGCGCCGTAGTGTGAAGTGCCAATACGACGACCGGCGCGGAGGCGGCCACCATGGCGACCCGCAGGTACTGCATGAACGCCACCACCCGGCTGTCCGCGTCCAGGTCGTCGGCGCAGGCGATGATCGCCGCGGACCCGCCGGGGACCATTCCGAGGACGGCATCGCCATGACTCATCCGCGTCAGGCGCGGGAGTACCAGCGCGACGCCGAGGCACAGAACGACCGTGACCAGCGTCACGCCGGCCAGCGGCCCGACCGAGCCGATCACGGACCGCACCGCCGCGGGGTCCAGGTAGCTGCCCATGAGCACACCGACCACCGCTTGCGCAGAACGGTTTGCACGGATGGGAAACCGCGACCGCGTGGCGCCCGACAGTGATGCGAGCACACCGACGACCAGCGCGGTCAGCAGGTGCGCGGCAGGGACGCCGGCCCACCGGGCGGCGTTGCCGAGGAAATAGCAAACGGTGGCGAGAAGCAGCCAGCGAACGGCAGGTGAGGCCGCTGCGCGCCGATACGCCGACGAGCGGACAGAAGGAAGCAGGGTGGTAGAGAAGGGCACTGATCTCCTTGTTCGGGAAGAGCTACGCCGATCTCTACGACCGAAACACTCACTTTGCCGCTTGATGCGACTCCCACAGAAGAATGTATCAAATATGGACAAAAGGCGCATTGCCGCATGTCGTGAGCAAGTCAATCACCACGCCCGCCTTGTACAGGGGACCTGCTTCCATGTGGGGCGCTGCGGACCATGCGAGCAAGCGGCCCATCCGCTCGGCACGCGAGGGCTTGGTGAACATGCCACCACTGACCACGACTGAACTCCGCCCGGCACGAGCCCCGGGGAGAGAGCGCGTGTCGCCCGCCGTCGGCACAGCGTGAAGCCCCCGTCCGGCCGGCTCCGGCCTCGTCGGAGCCGAGTTTCTGGCCGCCACCAGCTCCGAAATGCGCCACGGGCCTGGGCCGGGTCAGTTCTGAGCGGTGGGCCGGACGACGATCTCGCTCACGTCGACGCTCGCCGGCTGCTCGATGGCGAACGCGATGGCCTGGGCGATTGCTTCAGAAGGGATCGCTATCCGGTCTCGCATCTCTGTGATCTGGGCTCTGACCTTCGCATTTGTCGATGCCTCAGCAAAGTCGGTCCTGACTGCACCCGGCGAGACGGTGGTCACCCGCAGGGAATCACCGGCCTCCTGGCGCAAGCCTTCGCAGATGGCGCGGACCGCGAACTTCGTACCGGCGTAGACCGCCATGGTCGGTACGATGCGAAATGCCGCCGTGGAGGCGATGGTGACGAAGTGCCCCGCGCCCTGGGCCCGGAAGACCGGCAGCGCTGCGCCGATTCCGTGCAGCACACCCTTTACGTTGACGTCGACCATCTGGTCCCACTCGTCGACCCGCAGATCGTCCAGGGGCGAGATCGTGCCGACCCCCGCATTGTTGACCAGCACGTCCAGCCGGCCGAATCGCTCGCCTGCGAGCGCGACCAGGGCGTGCAGGTCGTCCCGCCGGGTCACGTCCGTGCGGGTCTGCACGGCCGAGCCACCTGACTTCTCGATCTGCGCCACCAGTTCCGCGAGGCGCTCGGACCGGCGGGCGCCCAGGACGAGCCGCGCACCTCGCTCGGCCAGCAACAGCGCGGTCGCCTCGCCGATGCCGCTGCTCGCTCCCGTGATCGCCACTACCTTGCCGTCGATTCCCGACACGATGTCCGCCTCATTTCTTCTGAATTCCACGTAGCCGGCGACCTACAGGTCATCGGCGGGGCTGAACCTCCCCGCTCGGGATCCAGTCTGGGAGGCCGCTAGCCTGGTATCCAGACCGTGTTTATTCTGGAACCAGAGGTGCCATCCGCCGTGCAGACGCAGCCGCATCAGCGACGTGAGCTGGGCGCTTTCCTTCGCAGCCGCAGGGAGCGGATCACCCCTGACCAGGTCGGACTGCCGCACACCGGCCGACGGCGGACGCCGGGCCTGCGACGGGAAGAACTCGCGCTTCTCGCCGGGATCAGCGCCACCTGGTACACGTACCTCGAACAGGGCCGGGACATCCGCGCCTCGGACCAGGTGCTCGACGCCCTCGCCTCGACGCTGCGGCTCGACCGGTACGAGCGCGGTCACCTCTTCCAGCTCGCCGGTCACACGCCTGCGGCCGAACCCGAAGAACCCGCGCCGCTCGCCTCCGAGGTGGCGGCCGTCCCGCTCCTGCTCCAGCCGCATCCGGCGTACATCATCGACGGCAACTACGACGTGCTCAGCCGCAACCAGGCAACCGACGAACTGTTCCCGCACCTCACCGCGGCGGACGGGCGGGCGAACTTCGCGCGCTGGGTGTTCCTCGAACCCGCCGCCCGGAACGTTCTGGTCGATTGGGAGATCGAGGCACGCGGCCTGCTCGCCCGGCTGCGGACACTGGCCGGACGCCACCCGGGCGACCCCCGATACACCCGGCTGATCGACGAGCTGAACGCGGGGAGCCCTGAAGCGGATGCCTGGTGGCCGCAGTACGACGTGCAGGCCCGGCACGGCGGAAAGAAACGGCTACGGTGCCCGGGACGCGGGCTCGTCGATTTCGCTTACACCGCATTCCACCTGGCCGAACAGCCGGAACAGACACTGGTGATCTACTCCGACAACAACCGGGAATCGGCTGACTGAGTTTCACGCAGCCCATCGCTCTCATGGCTTGACACACGGCATCAGGAATCCACGTCGACCAGGCACCTCGCAGCGGTGCTGTACTGAGAGTTCTTGTTGATCCTGGAGTTGCTGACGCTCTGCAATCACCGGGGAGATCTGTGCCTGTTTCGCCGTCGTGGCTGACCGAACCGCTCTTGATGCAATTCGCCGCGCTGTTGCCTGAGCAGCTGGCTTTCCGCCCGCCCCGCCCGCTGGGCTGCCATCGCGAAGGCATCAGCAACCGGATCATTACCAGACGACCGGGCCGGTCTTGTCGAAGAAGCCACCGGTCGGGCCGTCGGCGCCGATCGAGGCCATGCGGACAATGATCTCCGTGCCTTCTTCGACGGTTTGGGTCCCCCTGTGGCCGTTGAGGTCGGTGGCGGTGTAGCCGGGGTCGACGGCGTTGAAACGGATGGCGGGGAAAGCCTTCGCGTACTGCGCGGTGACCATGACCAGCGCAGTCTTGGAGGAGTTGTAATCCAGCGCCATTACCTGGAACTCCACCCGGCTGGGGTCGGCGCATGCCGCCGGCGAGCCCAGACCGCTGCCGACGTTGACGACGACCGGGGCATCGCTCGCTTCCAACAGCGGCAGGAAGGCGTGCGTGACGCGCACGACGCCGAAGACGTTCGTGTCGTACGTGGTCAGCATGTCGGCCCCGGTGACCTCGCCGACCGGCTTGCGCGCGCCCACGATCCCGGCGTTGTTGACCAGGACGTCGAGACGGCCGGCGTCCGCGTGGACGAATTCGGCGGCAGCCCTGACGGAATCCTCATCGGTGACGTCGAGCTGAACGAAGCGGGCGCCGAGCCTGTCGGCCGCCTCCCGGCCGCGGTGTGCGTCGCGTGCCCCGACGTAGACGGTGTGCCCGGCCTCGGTCAGGCGGCGGGCGGCCTCGAAACCCAGGCCCTTGTTCGCTCCAGTGATCAATGTGGTGGTCATGTGTTCACTCCGTGATCGGTGGGCTGGTGATGCCTCCACCCTCCTCGCACCGCGCAGGGACAGACAGCGCCCGCCCCAGCCAGTGGACTGGCAGTACCAGGCTGTCCGAGCACGGCAACGCGATACTGGGACGGTGAGCGAATCCAAGGAACTGGGCAGAGCCCTGCACGGCTGGCGGGACCGGATCGCCCCCGCAACGGTCGGACTGCCCGCGGGCGGAGTACGTCGTGCCGCCGGGCTGCGCCGCGAGGAACTGGCCCAGCTCGCCGGTCTGCCGGTGGACTACATCACCCGCCTGGAACAGGGCCGGGCCACCTCCCCGTCGGCGCAGGTCCTGTCCGCGCTGGCCCGCGCCCTGCGGTTGTCGGCAGCCGAGCGCGAATACCTGTATCTCCTCGCGGGCCAGCCGGTGCCGGGCCCCGGGCAGCTGTCGACGCACATCCCACCGGGGGTCCGAAGGCTGCTCGACCAACTGGACGGCTCACCGCTGAGCGTGCATGACGCCGCATGGAACCTGATTCTGTGGAACCCGTTGTGGGCTGCCCTGTTCGGAGACGCATCCGCGCTGCGCGGACGCGAGCGCAACATCGTCTGGCGGCACTTCGCCGGTCTGCCGAGCCGGGTCAGCCACACCCCCGAGCAGGAGGCCCGGTTCGAGGCGGCCGTGGTCGCCGATCTCAGGGCGGCGACCGCCCGCTACCCGACCGATGCCGGCCTGCGCTCCCTGATCAAGGACCTGCGGGGTGTCAGCACCGACTTCGCACGCCTGTGGGACACGGGCATCGTCGGCGTCCATGAGTCGGACACCAAGACCGTCCATCACGCCGACGTCGGCACACTCAC
>NZ_JBFBCG010000070.1:0-36852 GCF_040683105.1 Streptomyces sp. NPDC051020
CACCGAAGCGCCAGCCGATGAACCCCTGGGCCACCACCGCCAGAGCCCCGATACCGCCCGTCGTCCAACGCCCGGCGCCGAACCACGCGGCGATCGCGGGCGCAATCACCAGCAGCGGACTGAGGACAATATCGACCGGGATCACGGCATCCGAAACCGTGATCACCACGATGAGCGCGACCGGGATCACCAACGACTGCCACGGCTGCCTCATGCCGGCAAAGCGCCGCCTCAACACGCTCATGCTCCTACACTGCACCGTTCCTAGCCAGTGTGCATGAGTGAGTCCTGGACCCACTGTTGCGTACTGGGCGCATCGGGTGACGGCCGAGAGCAGTGCTTCTGCGCGAAGGCGGCGTTGACCCCGTCAGCGAACGCGGTCAGCAGGTCCCGCTCCGGCCCGGCGAGCTGCTCGGTCGCGGCGCGGGCCGCCGCGGCCGGCCCCAGGTGGCGGTACGCGGTGTCCAACGGCACGGCGGTGCGCCCCCACACCTCCGCGCCCCGGCCGCTTCCGGTGCGGCGCACGAGGTTTAACCGGAAGCCACGGTCATGCCTCTTCGTGTAGCCTCCCTGGGCTGCGCCCGCGGGAGGGACGAGGCGCTGTATCGACCGTCAGCGGATCGGAGATGCACGGGGTATGACCAGTCAACTGTTCGCGATCTGCTTCAATGCGACCCGGCCGTCGGGCCTGGCGCGGTTCTGGTCCGAGGTCCTGGGCTGGGAGTTGGCCGACGGTTCGGACGACGTCGCGATCCTGCCTCCTGATCCCGGCGGGTTCCGCGTACGTTTCCTGCCGAGCCAGGAGCCGAAGATCGGCCAGAACCGTGCGCATTTCGACCTGACGAGCACCTCCCCGGAGGATCAGCAGCAGACGGTGGCCAGGGCGCTGGAATTCGGCGGGAAGCACATCGATGTGGGCCAACTCCCGGAAGAGGGGCATGTGGTGCTCGCCGATCCAGACGGCAACGAGTTCTGCGTCATCGAGGCGGGCAACAAGTTCCTCGCCGACACCGGCGTCATCGGAGCGCTGGCCTGCGACGGTACGCAGGCGGTCGGTTATTTCTGGAGCGAGGCGCTGCGGTGGCCGCTGGTCTGGGACCAGGACGAGGAGACCGCGATCCAGTCGCCGAACGGCGGTACGAAGATCACGTGGGGTGGTCCTCCCGTGGCGCCGAAGACAGGCACGAACAGGCTGTACTTCGAGCTGGCGCTCCCCGCCGACGCCGACTGGGAAGCGGAGGTCGACCGCCTGATCTCGCTCGGCGCGACGCGCACCGACATCGGCGAGAACGACGGCGGCCGGGTGCTGATGCTCGACCCCGACGGCAACGAGTTCTCCGTACACAAGCCCCGGTAGCGGGGCTGCTGTACGGATGGGCCGTATTCGGTCCTGCCGATCGGCCGGGCGAGGCGAGGCGGCCGCATGGGGCGGGTGGACATCACTCCAATGCGGCCGCCTTGCGCAGCAGCACTGACCGCTCGCGGGCGTTGCGGCACAGCCGGGCGGCGAGCTCCAGCTCAGCCCGGGCCTCGGCGGTCCGGCCGAGCCGGGTCAGCAGTTCGCCGCGCACGCTCGGAAGCAGGTACGACCCCGACAGGCGGCCGGAGACGGCCAGTTCGTCGACCATGCACAGCGCCTGCCGTGGTCCGCTTGCCATCGCGACGGCCACGGCCCGGTTGAGCTCGACCACGGGTGAGGGGGCCACGCGGCCGAGCGCCTCATAGAGGAGCACGACACGCTCCCAGTCGGTCTCCTGCACCGAGGGTGCCGTCGCGTGGCAGGCGGCGATCGCGGCCTGCAGACCGTACGGTCCAAGGCCCCGCCCGACAGCCGTGGCCCGGCCGAGCACGGCCAGACCGCGACGGATCGCCGACCGGTCCCACAGACGCCGGTCCTGGTCCTCCAGGAGCACCGCCTCCCCGTCGGGTCCGGTGCGTGCCGGAAGGCGCGCGGCGGTGAGTTCGAACAGCGCGAGCAGTCCGTACACCTCCGGCTCAGCGGGCAGCAGGGCGGCCAGCATCCGGGCCAACCGAACAGCCTCGTACACGAGATCGGGGCGCAGCAGGCGGTCACCGGTCGTCGCCGTCGAGCCCTCCGTGAAGATCACGTACAGGACGCTCAGGACACCGCCGAGCCGCTCGCGCCGCTCTTCGGACGGCGGCAGCTCGAACGGCACTCCCGCCGCGGCGATCGTCTTCTTCGCCCGGGTGATCCGGGCCTGGACGGTCGCAGTGGGCACGAGGAATGCCCGGGCGATCTCCTCGCTGGACAAGCCGCCCACCACGCGCAGTGTGAGCGCCACCCGGGCCTCGGGCGAGAGCACCGGATGGCAGGCGGTGAACATGAGCGCGAGGACGTCGTCGTCGACCCGGTCGGGATCCCACGGCAGGTCGGCCGGCCGGCCGAGCGCGGACACCGCGCCCGAGCTGAACTCGCCCTCGGCCAGCTGGCCCGCGAGCATGGCGTACCGCTCGCCGAGTGCCGACTTGCGGCGGAAGGCGTCGATGGCCCGCCGCCGTGCGGTCGCCAGCAGCCAGCCCACCGGGTTGGTCGGCGCGCCGTTGCGCGACCAGGTGACGAGTGCCTCCGCCAACGCCTCCTGCGCGACATCCTCGGCGAGCGCGAAGTCCCCGGTGTAGCGGGCCAGTGCACCGACGATCCGTGCGGACTCGATCCGCCAGAGGGCCTCGGCGGCCCGCCGCGCCGCCTCGGCGCCCGGCGGGCCGCCGGCGGCCGCGGGTCTCAGAGCTGGCCGGTCCGCTCGCGCCACGCCCGCTCCTTGATGATCCACTCGTTGTCCTGCGGGAACTCGTCGATGCCCGGCACGCGGCGGATCTCGCACTTCGAGCCGGTGATGGCCGGGAGCCGCTTGGCCCATTCGACAGCTTCCTCCTTCGAAGCGACGTCGATCACGTAGAAGCCGCCGAACAGCTCCTTCGTCTCGCCGTACGGACCGTCGGTGACCACCGGGGTCTGTCCGCTGAAGTCGACCACCACCGTCTGGGACGGGTCGTCCAGCCCCTCGGCGGCGACGAGCACGCCCGCCCTGATCAGCTCCTCGTTGAAGCGGCCCACCGTCTCGAGCATCTCCTCGAAAGGTGTGTCCATCATCTTCGCGACGGATTCGTCCGTGCCTCGCATGATCAGCATGTGCTTCGCCATCTTCGGTCTCCTTGATACAGCGGTCGCCTCTCGACCGTTCCTAGCCAGTGTGCGTAAGTGAGTCCTGGACCCACTGTTGCGTACTGGGCGCATCCCGAACGGTGTTGGATGCGCTGGGTTCCCGCTTTCGCTGCCCGCTCGGCGACGGCCCTCCAGGGGGCCGGTCCGTTGTGGGTGGGCGGGTTCCCTCACGTCCCCGGTCACCTGGTTCGGCCTGGATGGTCCGATGCCCCGCACGATCGCTCCGGTCGTGCGGGGGCGGTGCCGTCCGTCGCCGGACCGGGTGCCCAAGGGCGCGCCGTCCGATCGCGATACCGGCAGCATCGTGACGGGACATCCTTCGGTGCGGGGTGGCCAGCGGTTTCTGCCAGTGCTGGGCACCCCACTGGGAGGTGTAGGCGGGGTCGACCGCGACAATCGCAAGGCCGTGTTCGGCGGCCATGGAGACGAGCCGGGCCTTGAGCTTGCCGGTCGGGATGCCGGAGATGAGCTGCCGGAACCGTTTTCTGCGGCCGTGTTTCTCGCGGGTCTTCTCGGTGGTGAAGTCGAGGTCTTCGATACTGATCGCCGCAACCCCGACACGCCCCGCCCAGTTGATCAGGCGGGTCAGCGCGTGGCGGATCTGTGCATCGCGGTGACCGGCGGTGCCGGACAGGTCGTAGAAGAACCGCCGGGGCCCGCCGACGGGGTTGCCGTGCCGGTCGAGCCGGTAGGCGGCGAAGTGATCGGCGTTGGTGTCGACGCCGAGCACGCCCCGGGCGCGGGCGGCCTCCAGCGGGATGGTCTTCACGACGGGGCGTTGCCAGGATGCGGTGAGGTACCAGCGGCCGCGCTGGGTGTCGAGGTGGATGCGGTAGGCGACGGCCCGGTTCGCTTCGATGCGGTCGGCCCACTCCGCACCCCGGTGCGCGAACGCGATCCGGGTGGTGAGGACGTACCGGCCGTGCCTGGCATTGGCCAGGTGCGCGAGCGGAGCAGGCAGCTTGATGCTGACCTCGCCGTCCGGGGTGACGCGGATCGTCTCGTTCCCGAACCGCTTCCCCGACTCACCATCCGCGGCAAGAAACCAGCGCTCCGCCTCCCACCGTTGTCGCCACTGGCCTTCGGTGAGACAGGCCTCGGCAAGATGGTGGCGGGTGTTGAGGAGACGCTTGCCGCCCCGTACCACCCGCACCCGCCCTGCCTGCCACTCACCAACCGCAGCAGCATGCCGGTCTTCCAGGGCTGCGAGACGGCGGGATTTGCGGAACCACTCACCCTTGGAGTGGTAGCCGCCCACGGCCCGCTTCGTTCCACGCTTGCCGATCGGGAGGGACAGACGCTGCCGCAGCATCTTGATCCCGGCCTCCAGCGTCTGGATGTGCGCCGCCTGGCATCGGCGGGCCAGCGCCCACTGATCGTGCGTGGCCTTGGTGATCGCACCCGCGATCCGCGACGACGACAGTACCGTCAGCTCCCGCTTACGCGCCGCCCACGTGTCCGCACCGTGCTCCAGACCGTCAGCACAGCGAGCCTTGAGATCACGCGAAGCCAGCGCACCCTGATGCTCGCCGACGGTGCGCAGCACCATCTCGTCGTGGGGGGTGAGGTGTTTGAGACGGTCCCGGATCGCCACCCCGCAAGGCCCGGGCACCACGAAGGGCACGGCCAACGTCCGCAGACCACCCACCACGTCACCCCCTCCCAGGCCGGACACCTGCCACCCGACCCAACGAGCAGCAGCCACCAAGGTCACCCATTCGGCCCCAGAACCCCCATTCCCACCCCCGCGAATACACCGCCAGGACTCACTCCCGCACACCACCACTCACTCCGGCTCAGTAAACCGACAGCAGCTCGCAACCCTCTCTATCCCAGGTCGAACGGCGTAGTCGCGGATCGACACAGCAGACGGCCTGACTCCGCCCACGACTAAAGACCGACCGGCACATGGGGGCAACGGTCACCTCGACAACTGCATCGGCGCTGTTGCGCCGCCCTGTCGCCGCCCGCCGCCGCGCACCATGAGTGAGCTGGTCCTCGGGCGGCCGAACGTGTGTCGGAGCGGGCGTTCGCTCGCAGTGGTTGCCGCGGCGCCCACACCGACGTGGTTCATCCGGTGCGGCCAGGGCTCACGCGACCTCCTCGGTCTCGGCGAGCGCCCGGTCCAGCGAGGCGACCGAGGGCCACGGCGTCGGCCTCGGCGGGTTCTATGAGTGAGTCACCTCGTAGTCGGGGAGTGCGGCCTGGGTGGTCCGGGTTGCCGGGCGCATGGTCAGGATCAGTACGGCCAGCCCGGCGAAGATGACCGCGGCGACGACGCCGGTGACGTGCAGACTGGCGGTGAACGCCTCCCGCGCGGTGTGCAGCAGTTGAGCGCCCTGGCCGGCGGGAAGGTGCCGGCTGGCGGCGACCGCGTCGGCCAGCGAGTCGGACGTGCCGTCCATCCGGCTGCGGTAGACCACTGCGGCCACCACTCCGAGCAGCGCGAAGCCGAGCGAACCGCCGAAGTAGTTGCCGGTCTCCGACATCGACGCCGCCGAGCCGGCGCGCTGTGGCGGTACGGATCCGACGACCAGCCCGGTGCCCAGCGCGAACAGCGGGCCGGTGCCCAGCGCCAGTACGGCGATGCCGGTCATCACCAGCGGCAGGCTGCCCGCACCGTCGACACCGACCAGCAGCAGGCTGCCCAGCGCCGACCCCGCCAGCCCGCCGGCGATCGCGGTCGTCTGCTTCATCCGCCGGGCCAGCGTCGGCGCGGCCATGGTGCCGACCGCGACGCCCAGGCCCATGGGTGCGAACAGCACCGCCGACACGATCGGAGAGAAGCCCAGCACGCCCTGCAGGTACTGGGTCACCAGCAGGCCCGTACCGGCCATGGCGATGCCGGCGAAGACCAGCGCGACGAGTACGGCCGTGAACGGGCGGTTGCGCAGCAGCCGCAGGTCCAGCAGCGGCGTCTGAAGCCGCAGTTGCCGGCGCACGAACAGGAATCCGATGGCCGCGCCGACGACGAGGGCCACCGCGGGCACGACCGGCGCGCTCTGGAGGGTCAGCTGCTTGATGCCGTAGACCATCAGGAGCACCGCCGCGAGCGAAAGACCGACGCTGACCGGGTCCAGCCGGCCGGCCTGGTCGTTGCGGAACTCCGGCAGCAGGACCGGCCCGGCGAGCAGCAGCAACCCCATCGCCGGCACGGCGACCAGGAACACCGACCCCCACCAGAAGTGCTGGAGCAGGAATCCGGCGAGTACGGGTCCGAGCGCGCCGCCGGCGAACTGGCAGGTCGCCCAGATCGCGATGGCCTGCCCGCGTCGGCGTTCGTCGCGGAACATGTTGGTGATCAAGGCAAGGGTGGACGGCGCCAGGGTCGCACCGGCGACGCCCAGCAGCGCACGCGCGACGATCAGCATCAGCGGGCTGACCGCGAAGGCCGCCACGACCGACAGCACCGCGAACGCCGCTCCGCCGATCATCAGCAGCCGTCGGCGGCCGATCCGGTCGCCGAGCGTACCCATCGTGATGACCATGCCGGCCACCATGAATCCGTAGCTGTCACTGATCCACAGCTGCTGGACGTTGCCGGCACCCAGGTCGGCGCTCAGCTGTGGGAGCGCGAGGAGCAACGCCGTCATGTCCAACGCGACCAGCAATGTCGGCAGCGCCAGGACGACCAGTCCCAGCCATGCCCGGTTGACCCGCATATCGGAAACTCCCTGTTCTCTTGACGTTTCGCCGGTTGGTCGGAGCGGTCGGGAGCTTCTTGACATCGGTACGGACGGAAATCTCTCGCGTCTGCCACGGTGGGGCGTCACCGGACATGACGACCTCGCGGTCCGGGCGATGCGACGGCGAAAAACTCGTGCGAACTTTTCGGCGAGGTATGTCAAGACGACGGCGGCGGCTCCGACCAACCGATCGAAGGGCCCGGCCGGGGCCCGCGCACCACAAGGAGTACGAGATGCAGTTCCTGATCAGCATGCACATCAACCCGGCAGTGCTGGACGCGTTGGCCGACAAGGAGAAGGCGGCGATCGGTGAGGGGCACGGCACGTTCATCGAGGCGCTGAAGAAGTCCGGCGAGCTGATCACCACGCAGGCGCTGGTCGACCCGTCACAGGCCGTCGTGGTGACCGTACGAGGCGGCCAGCCGGTGGTGACCGACGGACCTTTCCTGGAGTCCAAGGAGTATCTGGGCGGCTTCTACCTGATCGACTGCGAGAACAAGGAGCGGGCGATCGAACTGGCGGCGCAGATCCCGGACACCGCGATCGAGGGTCTGGGCGTCGAGGTGCGGCAGGTCATGTTCGCTGACGGACAATTGGAGGCATGACAGCGCCAGAACCCGTCATCGAGGACCTGCTGCGTGAGCTCACGCCGCAGGTCCTCGGCACGTTGGTACGTCGGCACGGCCAGTTCGAGGGGTGTGAGGACGCTGTACAGGAGGCCGTCCTCGCCGCCACCGTGCAGTGGCCGGCCGAGGGAGTGCCGAACAACCCGCGCGGCTGGTTGACGACGGTCGCGTCCCGGCGGCTCATCGACCAGATGCGCAGTGACCACGCGCGCCGTGAGCGGGAGTCGGCGGCGGCCACCGAGGTGATGCCCGGGGACGTGCCGGACACCGATGACACGCTCATCCTGCTGTTCCTGTGCTGCCATCCGACGCTGACCGCGGCCTCCCAGACCGCGCTGACGCTGCGGGCGGTCGGTGGCCTGACCACTGCCGAGATCGCCCGTGCGTTCCTGGTGCCGCAGGCCACGATGGCGGCCAGGATCAGCCGGGCCAAGCAGCGCATCAAGGCCGCCGGCAGCTCGTTCGGCCTGCCGGACGGCGCGGAGCGCGAGGAGCGGCTGCGGGTCGTCCTGCACGTGCTCTACCTGATCTTCAACGAGGGCTACACCGCCTCCTCGGGCAGCGAACTGCACCGCGCCGATCTCGCACACGAGGCGATCCGGCTGGCCAGGACGGTGCACGCGCAGCTGCCCGAGGACGGCGAGGTGACCGGGCTGCTCGCGCTGATGCTGCTGACCCACGCCCGCCGTCAGGCACGTACGACGGCGGCCGGAGACCTGGTGCCGCTGGACGAGCAGGACCGTACGAAGTGGGACCGCGGGCTGATCGACGAGGGCATCGAGCTGGTCAAGGCGTCGCTGGCCGGCCCGGCGCTGGGGCCCTACCGGCTGCAGGCCGCCATCGCCGCCACGCACGCCGACGCGGCCACGGCCGAGGAGACCAACTGGCCGCAGGTGCACACGCTTTACCTGATCCTGGAACGGATCGCCCCCAACCCAATGGTCACCCTCAACCGGGCTATCGCGCTCGCCGAGACCGAGGGCCCGCCGGCCGGGCTGGCCCTGCTGTCCACATTGGACAATGACGAGCGGATGGCCGGGCATCACCGGCTGCTGTCCGTACGGGCGCATCTGCTGGAGAAGACCGGCGACACGGCCGGGGCGTACGAGCACTACCGGCGCGCCGCGAAGTCCACCGCCAGCATCGCCGAGCAACGCTACCTGGAGTCCCGGGCCAGCCGGGTGACACGCCTTTGCACCACAGGTTTTGCGGTCAATACAGTGCCGAGTCACAGCCAGTGAGCCGCGAGGACTCCGTTGCGAGTCCGCCTCGGGACCGGTGGTCTCCACAGAAGCCGACCACGTGTGACAACGGCCGGTTCGAAGGGCGGTACTGAGGTCCGGCGCAGGACATGAGCGCCTGTCGCCGGGGGCGAGCCGGCCCGTCAGGCGTCAATGCCGTCCGGCGTGGTGCTGTGCAGCAGGGGAGCACGGGCTCGGCCCGGTGTCCGGGCCCTCCAGGGTCTGGATGAGGCGGGCGACCACGTCCGCCATCGCCCGGCGGGCGGCGGCGAGGCAGGCGGCCGGGTCCTGCGTGCCACCCGCCGCGAGCCCGTCGCGCAGCGCCCGCGTCATCGCGGGGTCGAGAGCGCGCCCGAAGCCGAGCTTGGCCACGTCCGCGACGACCGCTGCCCTCAGTTCTTCCGGGTTCGCCGCGGACAACTCCCGAAGGACGAGGGGCACGTTCACCGCTGCCCGCAGCCCGGTGAGCAGCGAGCGGTGGTCATCCGCCGTGCAGGTGCCGAAGGGGTGGCTTTCGCCGCTGAGTACAAGGGCGTCGGCGCCGGTGGCGTCGGCGAACTCCTGGGCTGTCCCGGGGGCGAGGTGCGCTCCGTGCGGACAGGGCGACGTGCCGGTCCGTGCGGCGCGTGGACCCTCGCGGCCGCCGGTGTCCGCCACCTCCGCCTCCGCCCAGAGCCCCTGCTCGTGCGCCCACGAGACCGCGTCCCGAGTCACGGCGACGGCTCTGGCGTAGGAGAGATGACCGGCGTCGTACATGATCGAGCCGAAGCCGCAGTGCGCTGCCTGGGCGAGCAGTGCGGTCCTGCGCACCTTCGTCAGGTGGAGCCCGATCGGCACGGTGGCAGTGCGCGCCATCTCGGCGGCGGCCCGGGCGAGTGGCGCGAGGTGCCCGCCGTGATGGTCCACCGCCGTCTCGCCGATCTGGATGATCACACCGCTGCCCGCCAGTTCCGCCCCCGCCACGATTGCCTGGAGGTGCTCGAACGTGTGGGCGTCGAAGGCGGCGACAGGGCGGTGGTGCGCCCGGCCGTCGGAGAGCATCGGGCCGATGGCTGCGAGCGTCAAGGGAGCCTCCAAAGCAGCACGCTGGGTGCCCCGGACTACAGGGCGCGGGTATTCATGATTACACGTGCTTGCAAAGGGTCGCATTCACGCATGAGTGCGCACTCGGCCGGGGCGGGGCGGCCGCAGGCGAGGCGACAGGTAAGCCGGATCAGCTGACAGGCGGCGGGAAAGTGGGGTCGGGTGAAGCCTTGACAGCGCCTCGGACGGGGCCCATAGTTTCCACCCATGCGTGATTGAAGTTGCGCAATAAGTGTGCCGGTCACGCTTTTTTGAGCATCGGCGGTTGGCTGACCCGGTGCATCGAAGCCGAGCCACACCGCCGCGTACCCTCTTTCCCGTGCCAGCCTCCCGCCTTCATCGCGTCGCCGTCCTTGTGCTCGATGGTGCGAAGCCACTCGATGTCGGCATTCCTGCGCAGGTCTTCACGACCCGCGCGAGCATGCCGTACGAGGTGCGGGTGTGCGGCGCGGCACCCGGCCTCGTGACCGGCGGGGACGGCCTGTCGTACTACGTCACCCACGGGCTCGACGCGCTTGCGTGGGCCGACATCGTCTTCGTCCCCGGCTACCGGTTCCCGGACCGCGACGACCCGCCGCAGGCCGTCATCGACGCGCTGATCGCCGCCCACGACCGGGGTGCCCGGCTCGCCGCCATCTCGACGGGCGCGTTCGCGCTCGCCGCCACGGGGCTGCTCGACGGCAAGCGCGCCACGACCCACTGGCATTACACGCGGGCGCTTGTGGCGAAGCATCCGCTCGTTCAGGTCGACGAGAACGTCCTGTTCGTCGACGAGGGCAGCGTGCTGACGTCGGCCGGCGCCGCCTCAGGCATCGACCTGTGCCTGCACATTCTGCGCGGCGACCTCGGGGTTGCCGCGTCGAACTACGCGGCCCGGCGCCTGGTCGCGGCCCCCTACCGCAGCGGCGGCCAGGCGCAATATGTGCCGCGCAGCGTGCCCGAGCCGCTCGGCGAGCGGTTCGCCGCCACCCGCGAGTGGGCGCTGCACCGGCTCGGCGAGCCCCTCACCCTCGAGGCGCTCGCCCGGCATGCGACGGTGTCGCCCCGCACGTTCTCGCGACGCTTTGTCGAAGACACGGGGTACACGCCGATGCAGTGGGTCATGCGTGCCCGGATCGACGTGGCCCGTGAGCTGCTCGAGCGTTCGGAGCGGAGCGTCGAGCAGATCGCCGCCGACGTCGGTCTCGGCACCGGTGCGAATCTGCGGTTGCACTTCCAGCGCATCCTCGGCACCACGCCGAGCGAGTACCGGCGCACCTTCACCAAGGGTGAATAGCCTGCCTTCACGTGGCGAGATCCTTTTGAACCATGGCGATCACGCCGCTGTCGCGGGCGGATGCCGGGCGCGAACCTGATGGCGAACAGAAGGGACATCGCTCATGACTCGCATCGCTATCAACGGATTTGGCCGCATCGGACGCAATGTGCTGCGCGCGCTGCTCGAACGCGGCGACGACCTCGAGGTCGTTGCCGTCAACGACCTCACGGAGCCCGCCACTCTTGCGCGGCTGCTCGCTTTCGACACCACGGCCGGCCGGCTGGGTCGCCCGGTGACGGTCGACGGAAGCGCCCTCGTCGTCGACGGCCGTCGCGTCGCGGTGCTCGCCGAGCGCGAACCGGGGCAACTGCCGTGGGCCGAGCTCGGCGTCGACATCGTGCTCGAGGCGACCGGCCGCTTCACGTCGGCCAAGGCCGCCCGCGCCCACCTCGACGCGGGCGCGAAGAAGGTGCTTGTCACCGCACCGTCGGACGGTGCTGATGTCACGCTCGCGTTCGGAGTCAACACCGACGCGTACGACCCGGATCTGCACACGATCATCTCGAACGCCTCGTGCACAACCAACGCGCTTGCGCCGCTGGCCGCGGTACTGGACGAGCTCGCCGGCATCGAGCACGGCTTCATGACGACGGTGCACGCCTACACGCAGGAGCAGAACCTGCAGGACGGTCCGCACCGCGACGCCCGCCGCGCCCGCGCCGCCGCTGTCAACATCGTGCCGACCACGACGGGTGCCGCCAAGGCGATCGGTCTCGTGCTGCCGAACCTCGACGGCAAGCTGTCGGGCGACTCGATCCGCGTGCCGGTTCCGGTGGGCTCGATCGTCGAACTCAACACGACCGTGACGCGCGACGTGACGCGCGACGAGGTGCTGGCGGCGTACCGCGCCGCGGCACAGGGGTCGCTGGCCGGCGTGCTCGAGTACTCGGACGACCCGCTGGTCTCATCCGACATCATGGGCAATCCGGCCTCGTCGATCTTCGACTCGGCCCTCACCCGGGTCGACGGGCGCCACGTCAAGGTGGTCGCCTGGTACGACAACGAGTGGGGCTTCTCGAACCGCGTGATCGACACGGTCACGCTGCTCGCCGGTCGCTGAGCGGACGCCGGGACGGCGCCCACCGCCAAAGACCGCGCTGCCCGGCACTTCCCGTTGGCGCTCTGGTGCGGCGAGTGTCTGGATCGCCCCGGCTGCGGTGGCTGGGGCGATCGGTGCCGTGCGGCGCCGGATGGCGGTCGAACGGGTTCGGGCCGTGCAGACACTGTGAGAGGCCAGCCCGTGGCATGCGGCCGCTCTGTGCTCACCGAGCACGGCCTCAGCATCGCCCCCGCCACCTGCTGCCCCTCCCGGCAAGCTTTGCCCCGTCGCGCAATGAACAAGCAGAGAAACGGAGTTGGCGGCGCTCTACGTTCCCACAGGTCATCAGGAACAAAGCCGGGCCGATCACATGGCGCTCCTCGGCCGTTCTGTTCGGGAAGACTTCAGTCAGGAGGTCGCGCTCCGCAGCCAGGAACGTCTCGGTGGCGTTCTCGCGGCCCGCGATCGGGCCCGTCAGGCCGTCGAACACCTCCAGCCGGCGGGCGGGATCTGCGCTATGGCCTGCGGCCACCGTCTGATCTTCGTTCGTCCGCACACCAGTCGGTGATCACCGGTGTCCGGATCCGCCTCCGCACCCCTGGCCCGCCAAATCGCCATCGACTGCTGGAGTATCTACGCTTGTCTTTTGGGGGCGCAGGGCGCCCGTGCCTGGGCGCGCACCTAGCCGCGGGAGAAATCCATGTCCCAGAGCACGCACCAGCAGCACGGCCGTGGTCTCAGTGTTCTCGACGACCCGGCGCAGAATCGCGGCGTCGCCTACACCCGGGAGCAGCGCACGGCGCTGGGTATCACCGGGCGGCTCCCCGCGGCCGTACTGAGCCTGGACGAGCAGGCCGAGCGGGCCCATCGGCAGTTGCAGGCACAGCCGGATGACCTGGCGAAGAATGTGTTCCTGGAGGAGCTGCACGACAGCGACGAGACGCTGTACTTCAAAGTTCTGATGGATCACCTGCCGGAGTTGCTTCCGGTGGTCTACGACCCCACTGTCGGGGTGGCGATCGAGCGGTACAGCCACGAGTACCGCCGGCCGCGGGGACTGTTCCTGTCCATCGACGAACCGCAGCAGGTGGAGGAGGCGTTCACAGGGCTCGGGCTGGGCCCGGACGACGTCGACCTGATCGTGGTCACCGACGCCGAGGAGATCCTCGGGATAGGCGACTGGGGCGTGGGCGGCATTCAGATCTCGGTCGGCAAGCTGGCGGTCTACACGGCTGCCGCAGGGGTGGATCCGACCCGAGTGATCCCGGTCTCGCTCGACGTGGGAACGGACAACGAGACGCTGCTCAACGACCCGCTGTACCTCGGCAACCGGCACTCCCGGCGTCGCGGCGCCGAGTACGACGCCTTCATTCGCACCTACCTGGAGACCGCCTCCCGGCACTTCCCGCACGCGCTGCTGCACTTCGAGGACTTCGGGCCCGGTAACGCCCGCCGCATCCTGGAGACGTACCAGGACCGCATGCGGATCTTCAACGACGACCTGCAGGGCACCGGAGCGATCACGATCGGCGCCGTCCTGTCGGCGCTGCGCATCACGGGCGTGCCGATGCGGGAGCAGCGGGTGGTGGTGTTCGGTGCCGGCACCGCGGGCGTCGGGATCGCCGACGAACTGCGTGATGCGATGGTGCGCGACGGCGCGGCCCTCGATGAGGCCGTCGGCAGGATCTGGCTCGTCGACAAGCAGGGCCTGCTCACGGACGACATGAGCGGACTGCGCGACTACCAGCAGCCCTACGCCCGGCGCGCCGCGGACGTGTCCGACTGGGCCATTGACCCGCACGGCGCCCCTTCCCTGCTGGACACCGTACGCAGGGCGCGCCCGACCATCCTCATCGGCACCTCGACCGCGCACGGCGCGTTCACCCGTGAGGTCGTCGAGGCGATGAGCGAGGCGGCCGAGCGGCCGATCATCTTCCCGCTCTCCAACCCGACCGAGCGCATCGAGGCCATGCCCGCCGACATCATCGCCTGGTCCGGGGGGAAGGCGCTGGTGGCGACCGGCATCCCGGTGGAGCCCGTGGAGTACAAGGGTGTCACCCACACCATCGGCCAGGCCAACAACGCGCTTCTCTACCCCGGCCTGGGGCTGGGTGCCGTCGTGTCCCGCGCCGAGCGGGTCACCGACGGCATGCTGCTCGCCGCCGCCGAGGCCGTCACCCGGCAGGTGGACGTCAGCGAGCCCGGGGCGTCCCTGCTGCCCCCGGTGGCCGACCTGCGCGCCTCCTCGGCCGCTGTGGCCGTTGCCGTGGTCGAGGCGGCCCAGGCCGACGGGGTCGCCACCGCCGCCGTCGACGACCCTGTGCAGGCCGTGCAGGACGCGATGTGGCAGCCGGTCTACCACGACGGCGGCGTGTCATGACCGCGCGCCACCAGGAAGCTTCTGGCGCGCACCCGCAGACTCCCCCTCGTATCCTCGGCCTGCCGGTGGGGCTGACCGCGACGGGCTCCCGCCGCGAGACCGACTCCATGGGTGAGATCGAGGTGCCGGCCGACCGCTACTGGGGCGCCCAGACCCAGCGGTCGCTGCTGCACTTCTCGATCGGCGACGACCGGATGCCGAAGGCCGTCTACCATGCGTACGGCTACGTCAAGAAGGCTGCGGCGCTGGTGAACGGGCGGGCGGGCAGGCTGCCCGGGTGGAAGGCCGACCTCATCGCCCGGGTCGCGGACGAGGTGACCGGCGGTCAACTGGATGAGCACTTCCCGCTTTTCGTATGGCAGACCGGTTCCGGCACCCAGTCCAACATGAACACCAACGAGGTGATCAGCAACAGGGCCATCCAGCTCGTCGGCGGGGAGCTCGGTTCCAAGAGCCCGGTCCACCCCAACGACGACGTCAACATGGGGCAGTCCTCCAACGACACCTTTCCCACAGCCATGCACATCGCCGCCGTTCTCGAGATCGAAGACCATCTGATCGCGCAGGTGCGGCGACTGCGGGACGCTGTTGACGCCAAGGCCCGCGCCTGGCACGACGTCGTCAAGATCGGCCGGACCCATCTGGAGGACGCGGTCCCGCTGACGGTCGGCCAGGAATGGTCGGGATACACGCACCAGCTGGACGACGCGCTGGAGCGAATCCGCGCCACACTGCCCGGGCTGTACGAGCTGGCCGCGGGCGGCACCGCCGTCGGCACCGGGCTCAATGCTCCTGACGGTTTCGGCACGGACGTCGCGGCGCAGATCGCCGAGCTGACCGGCCGGCCGTTTCGGACCGCGCCGAACAAGTTCGCCGCGCAGGGCGGACTGGACGCCATGGCGGCGGCCTCGGCCGGTCTGCGGGCGCTGGCCGTACCGCTGATGAAGATCGCCAACGACATCCGGTGGCTGGCCTCCGGGCCGCGCTGCGGGTTCGGCGAACTCGTCCTCCCGGCGAACGAGCCGGGCAGCTCGATCATGCCCGGAAAGGTGAATCCGACACAGTGCGAGGCCATGGTGATGGTCTGCATCCAGGTCCTGGGAGACGACTCGGCCGTCGCCTTCGCCGGCACGCAGGGCAACTTCGAGCTGAATGCGATGCGCCCCGTCATCATCAACAATTTCCTGCACTCGGCGAGGATTCTCGGCGACGCCTGCGGCAAGCTCCGCGAGTTCTGCATCGAAGGGATCGACCTCGACCGGAACCGGATCGGTGAGTTCGTGGACCGCTCCCTCATGCTGGTCACTGCCCTGTCCCCGGTGCTCGGCTACGACCGGGCCTCGGCCATCGCGCACAAGGCCGACCGCGAGGGCACCACACTGCGCGAAGCCGCCCTCGCCAGCGGCTACATCACCGCGGACCAGTTCGACCGCATCGTGAAGCCGGAGCAGATGGTCTGACCGGTGCCGGGGGCACGTTCCTGCGTGCCCGGGCTTGGTCCCTGCGCGTACGTCCAGCGTGATCGCATGGTTGATCCAGGGCGGTGGCGTGGGCTGCGAGTGGACGCCGTCGAAGCAGACGAGGGTGAGGCGGGCCGTGCGGCCACGCCCAAGCGGTGCATGGCCGTACACGGCAAGCCATCTTGCATAATCATGCGAATACATACATACTCTTCCTATGTCTAAGGTTCTCACCTCCCTGCCCACCGGCGAGCGCGTCGGCATCGCTTTCTCGGGCGGCCTCGACACGTCCGTCGCGGTCGCGTGGATGCGCGACAAGGGTGCCGTCCCGTGCACCTACACCGCCGACATCGGCCAGTACGACGAGCCCGACATCGCCTCGGTGCCCGGCCGTGCGAAGGCCTACGGTGCCGAGGTCGCGCGCCTGGTCGACTGCCGGGAGGCGCTGGTCGAAGAGGGCCTGGCCGCGCTCGCCTGCGGCGCGTTCCACATCCGCTCGGGCGGCCGTGCCTACTTCAACACCACGCCGCTCGGCCGCGCCGTCACCGGCACCCTACTGGTCCGGGCGATGCTCGAGGACAACGTACAGATCTGGGGCGACGGGTCGACGTTCAAGGGCAACGACATCGAGCGGTTCTACCGTTACGGCCTGCTCGCCAACCCCCACCTGCGCATCTACAAGCCGTGGCTCGACGCCGACTTCGTCTCCGAGCTGGGCGGCCGCAAGGAGATGTCGGAATGGCTGGTCGCCCACGGCCTGCCGTATCGCGACAGCACCGAGAAGGCGTACTCGACCGACGCCAACATCTGGGGCGCCACCCACGAGGCCAAGACGCTGGAGCACCTCGACACCGGCGTGGAGACCGTGGAACCGATCATGGGCGTGCGGTTCTGGGATCCCTCGGTCGAGATCGCCGCCGAGGACGTGACGATCGGCTTCGACCAGGGCCGCCCGGTGACGATCAACGGCAAGGAGTTCGCCTCCCAGGTCGACCTGGTGATGGAGGCGAACGCGATCGGCGGCCGCCACGGCTTGGGCATGTCGGACCAGATCGAGAACCGGATCATCGAGGCGAAGAGCCGCGGCATCTACGAGGCACCCGGCATGGCGCTGCTGCACGCCGCGTACGAGCGCCTCGTCAACGCGATCCACAACGAGGACACCCTCGCCCACTACCACAACGAGGGACGGCGCCTCGGGCGGCTGATGTATGAGGGCCGCTGGCTGGACCCGCAGGCGCTGATGGTCCGCGAGTCGCTGCAGCGCTGGGTCGGCTCGGCGGTCACCGGCGAGGTGACCCTGCGACTGCGGCGCGGTGAGGACTACTCGATCCTGAACACCACCGGCCCGGCATTCAGCTACCACCCGGACAAGCTTTCGATGGAGCGCACCGAGGACTCGGCGTTCGGCCCGGTGGACCGGATCGGCCAGCTCACCATGCGCAACCTCGACATCGCCGACTCGCGCGCCAAGCTCGAGCAGTACGCCGGCCTCGGCATCGTCGGCACGACCCACCCCGCGCTGATCGGCGCCGCGCAGGCGGCGACCGGCCTGATCGGCACCATGCCGGAGGGCGGTGCCGAGGCCATCGCCTCCCGCGGCGAGGTCTCCGGCGACGACGAGCTGCTGGACCGCGCCGCGATGGAGTTCGGCACCGACTGACCGGTGCGTCGGCCCGCTCCGGGCAGGGGACCGGAGCGGGCCGAGCCCGGTCGCATGCAAGAGCGCCGCGCGCCCGCGCAGACGGTCTCACGAGTTCCACGGACGTACCTTCTCGCAGGTCAACGACGCGGCCGGCGGTCCAGCGGGCTCACGATTTCCCTCTACTCCTCGATATCGCCGATGGCGGCGCGAAGGTCGTGCAAGCCCTGCAGGATCGCGATGACCGATGCCTCCGTCCGGTCGAGAGCTCGCCGGGTGGCCCGAATGTCACCGCGCTCGAAATAGAGCTGGGCGCTGAGTGCGTCCGTAGCCGCCACGACGGCCGCCCAGGACGCCGCCCGGTGAGGAGGCCCCGCCTCCTCGGCCCCCATGAGCTGCACCGCGGTGAGCTGCAACCGGTTCGCCAGCACGATGGACGAAACCTGTGAGTCGGGTCCTGCCTGCTCCGTCCACCCGAGAAGCGCTTCGGCGACGTCCTGCAGCGGTTGCCCGCCCCTGCCGGTCGAGGCGGTGATTTCCAGTTCTGTCTTGGCCAGCAGGGCGCCCAGCAGTCGCAGCCGGTCCTCGGCCTGCGGACCCTGGGGCCACACGTCCGGATCCAGTACCGGTTCAGCCCCCAGGGCGACGAGGGCTGCGTAGATCTGCTCCGCACTCACCGGATGCACGCTTCTGATGCTCACCCTCTCAGCTTCACCGCACAAAGGAGGCAGCGCACGCACCGCCCGCCGGTCTCTGTCGAGGACATCGCGATGGCGCGTTCAGGGCAGCGGCGGCTCAGAGCGCCTTCAGGTACGTGGCGTCTGCGTCCGGACTCGGGGCGTGGTACCCGTGACGTTCCCCTCGTTACGGGTGTTGGGCCCTGCGGCGTGCACATCTTCGATCCCTCGGATGCGTACGCCTGGGCCCTGGGCCCTCAGACCAGGGCCCTGCAGCTTTTTCCCGGATGGTGCGACCGTGCACCGTGCCAGGTGGTGGGAAGCGGGGGACCCGGGCGTACGAGAGCGGCGTGCCACCGCCCTGTGCGGGTGGTGGCACGCCGGACCCGAAGGGTTGCACCCCGGGGGCGGAAGGTGCGCCCTCGGTCAGGGGCGGGGGTGGGTCAGCGGCGGTAGCCCCAGGAGTGGGTGTCCACGGTGCGGCCGCGGTTGTCGCGCAGGGTCGCCTTGTCGGCGTAGTTGCTCCAGACGTAGTCCCAGCTGCCCTGGTAGACGTCCCGACGGGTGTCATAGCCGTGCCCGGTGTGGACCCGGACCGTGGCGTAGCCGGGCAGGCGCAAGTCGTCGAAGCGGTACAGGTTGCCGCTCCGGTCCGAGAGCGACCATCCGTCCAGGTCGACCGCGCGGCGGCCGGTGTTGGTGACCTCGACCCACTCCCGGTTCAGCGAACGGTTCGACCAGTCGTCACGGCCGGGGCTGTCGTACTGGATGTCGCCGAGGACAACGCTGGAGTACGAGTGGTGGCGGCCGTGCCCGTATCCGTGGCCGTGGTCGCTGTCGGCGGAAGCCGGCATCGCCGCCGCGGCGACGACGGAGCCGGCTGCCAGAGCGGTAGCGGCGATGCGACGGACGGTACGAGAAGCAGACATTGATGTCCCCTCAAACAAGGGCGCCCAGGACCCGGTCAAGGGCCATGCTGCGCGGTGCGGTACCCGGCCCCTCAGGCCGAGAACCCAAAGACTGGAGCACCTCCCCCGCCACCGACAGCGACTCCCGTTCGTGTTACTTAATGCGGACATTTCCGTAACGCGCGATTGCATGGGTCACACATCCCGCCCGGGCATACCCCTGACATCGGCTGTCGGATCCACACACCCGCCCCACGGCCGGAACCACGCCGTTTCCAGCTCCCCGGCACACCCCGGCGCATCACCCCGCGAACCACCCATCCAGCGCACATCATTGGTAACAGCCACAACACCGCATGATTCAGGCACACATAGAGGGGGTGGTGAGCTGGGCGCCGGCTGCTTCTGTCGCCGCCTCCGCGCCGGGGCGGGCCTCAGAACGACGGTTCCTCACCCGCCAGCAGGGCTCGTCCGAGCGGGGTCAGGCTGTGCAGGACGGACAGGCCCGTCCGGGCGGTGTCCACCAGTCCGGCGTTCCGCAGAACGGTGGCGTGCTGGCTGGCCGCCGCCAAGGAGATCCCGGCACGTCCGGCGAGCACGGTCGTGGTGGCCGGGACGCGCAGGACGGCGAGCACAGCTGCCCTTGTCCGGCCCAGCAGTGGTCCCAGCACGTCGCACGAGAAGGCCGGCTCCTCGGTGAGAAGCATCGGATGGACCAGGACCGTCGACTTCTCCGGCCGGTACATCACCATGGCGCTCGCCGCGAACCAGGACGGTACGAGCAGCAGTCCGCGGCCGCACAGCGCGATGTCGTGCCGGGACGTCGACGGGAGAGTCAGTACGGGCGCCTGCCAGCTCCACGTGGGGCTGAGCGTGGTGAGCAGGGCGTCGACCCCACCGCGTAGCAGCATCTCGGCGCGCACCGCCCGGTCGGCCATGGCATCAGCCCTCACCCGCGGCCACAGCGGGGCGACCGCCGAGGTGAAGTACCCCTGGAGGTCGCGCTGCAGGGCCCGCCGCGCCGCCGGTGAGCCGTTCGCGAGCTCTCGCGCCCACCGGCTCGGCTGCTCCAGGCAACCGTTGCGCCCGGGCGTGTCCGCCAGACCCAGGTCCAGGGCCAACTGTTCGGCGGGGGCTGCGGTGACGAGGTCGAGTGCGGTGGCGAAGTCCCGGGCCGTCGGCTGTTGAAGGAAGTCCGGCAGAAAACCGTTGCGGGGAACCAGGTCGAGCAGGACACCGGGCCGGGGGCGGGTGTCCTGCATCGCTTTGTGCCACTGGCTGAGGGCGGGGCGCGTGGGGCCCCCGGTGGGCGTTCCGCCCCGCAGACGACGCACGCTGAGCGCCGTTTCCAGCAGGGCGTCGGGAGCCTGGGCCACCGTGACCCTGCGCAGGTCGGCGTCGGAGAAGTGTAAGCGGATCACGCCGCCTGATTATCGGCTTGGCCATGCCTTTCCGCGAGAGCCGAAAGGCGATGCGGCCGGATCGTGTATCGGCCAGGCTCCTGCGCGGCACGCCGGTCCACGAACTCCTGGAGGTCCCCACGATGCTCGCCACCTCACGATTGCTCTGTCTCCTCGCCACCGTCCTGGCCGCCGTCTTCGGCGGTACGCCCGAGGGGGCCGTCGCCCGCTCGCTGCCTCGCACCTACGTCGTCTCCGACGCCCCCGGCGTCCTGCCGGAGGGGATCGCCGTCGACCGGGACGGCACCGTGTACGTGTCCTCCGACGGCACCGGCGCGCTGTACCGCGGTCATGTCCGCGACTCTCGCCTGGATGTGTTCCGTGCCGAGGGAATCGAAAGCCGCCCCAGTTCCCTCGGGGTGCACACCGACAGGCACGGGTGGGTGTTCTCGGTGGGCGGCGCTGTCCTGACCGTCCACGACCGCAACGGGGGGCTGCTGGCCGAGCGTACGGCCGAGCCCGGTCCGCTCGGCCCGCCGCATCTCAACGACCTGGTGATCACGAAGGACGCCGTCTACGTCACGGACTGGGCCAATCCGGTGGTCCTGCGGGCCCCTCTCCACAACGGCCGCCCGGGGCAGCTCGAACCGTGGCTGGACATCCGGTCCGCGTTCCCGCAGTTCCCGGCGCAGTACTGGCTGCTCAACGGCATCGTGGCGGACCGCTCGGGCAAGACCCTGCTGGTGTCGTCCAACGGAACCGAGGCGGTCTGGCGGGTGGACACCGCGACGCGCGTGATCGAGCAACTGGATCTGGGTGGTGAGTCGTTCGGGGCAGACGGGATGCTGCTGTCGGGCCGGAGGCTGTACGCCGTGCTCAACTACGGTGCCCCGCACGGCGTGTACATCGCCGAGCTGGACGCGGAGCTGCGCACGGGGACGGTGACCGCACGGATCACCGGCGAGCCGTTCGACCTGCCCACCACGCTTGCCCGGCACGGCTGCCGGCTGTACGTCGTCAACAGCCAGCTGGATGACCCTCCGGGCTCGCCTCCCTTCACGGTCAGCGCGATCGATGACCCGACCTGTCCGCGCCGCTGACGGGTGCCTGCCGCACGGCCCTTATCGACCCGTTGCCCGGCGGGGAGGACCGGTTGGGCTGACCACGCCGGCAGGCCGACCGGTCCGACCGTCATCTGGCCCTCATGGCCGCCGCTTTGGCGGAATGCGCTGTCGGGTGGACGCAACCATGCACCCCCACTGCTCGGCGAGAGCCCCCCAGAGCGTGCGCAGCCGCTTCTCCTCGCGCTCCACCTCGGCGACGACCCCGCCCGGTTCAAGTCCCAGGGCGTGCAGCGGACCGACGTCCTGCGTACCCCAGGTGCGTATGTCGTCGGCCAGCACCTCGGGGTGGAACTGAACACCCCACACAGCGGTGCCGATCCGGTACGCCTGGTGGGTGCAGCGCTCGCTGGTGAGCAGCGCAACGGCACCCTCGGGCAGGGTGGCCGTCTCCTCCCAGTGCCACTGCACCGCGCGCAACCAGCTGTCCTGGTCCACGAGTGTCGCGAACAGTGGGTCTGAAAAGGCCGCTTGATGGGGTATCAGGTCATTGAGTCCGACCTCGGGCAGGGCGGCGTGCCGGACCTCGCCCCCGCAGGCAACTGTCAGCAGTTCCATGCCCAGACAGATCCCCAGCGTGGGGAGGTCCCGGGTTGCGGCCTGCCGCAGCAGTTTCCGCGCCTGCGGCAGCCAGGGCGCCTGCTCCTCGTCGTACGGGCCCATGGATCCGCCGAGGACCAGCAGCCCGTCGTATGCGTCCAGGGTTCGGGGCAGCGTGTCGCCCGCCCAGGGGCGACAGAGGTCGATCAGCAGGCCCTGTTCGGCGAGGCGTTCACCGAACTGGGCCGGGCCCGTGCCGTCCTCGTGCTCCACGACGAGCACTCGCGCGCCGCTCACAGCCGACCCGCCTCGACGATGCGGCGCAGGAAGGCGCGGGTGCGCTCCTGCTGAGGGTCGCCGAAGATCTGCTCCGGCGGCCCTTCTTCCAGCAGTACGCCCTGATGAAGAAAGCACACCTTGTTCGACACCTCCCGGGCAAAGCCCATCTCATGGGTGGCCAGCAGCATGGTCATGCCGCCCGCGGCCAGTTCGCGGACGATGGCCAGTACTTCGGCGACGAGTTCGGGGTCGAGGGCGGAGGTGATCTCGTCGAGCAGCAGTGCGCGGGGGCCGGTGGCCAGGGCACGTACGATGGCCACCCGCTGCTGCTGACCGCCGGAGAGCCGGTCGGGCATGCTGTCGGCCTTGTCGGCCAGGCCGACTCGCGCGAGCAGGGCGCGAGCCTGCTCCTCGGCCTCGGTGCGCGGTATCCCGCGCACCCGCATCGGCGCGAGGGCGACATTGCGCACCACGCTCATGTGCGGGAACAGATTGAAGTGCTGGAAGACCATGCCGACATCACGTCGCAGCCGGTCCACATCGGTGCCGCGGCCAGAGGCGACATCACCGCCGACCCGGATCTCACCCCCGCTGATCTCCTCCAGGCCATTGATGCAGCGCAGTAGGGTGGACTTGCCGCTGCCGGAGGCGCCGATCAGGGTCACCACCTGGTGCTGGGCCACGGTCAGGTCGATGCCGCGGAGCACGGGGGTCTCCCCGTAGCTCTTGTGCACCCCGTCGATCTCGATGAAGGCCATGTCAGGCTCCCTTGTTGCGGCGCTGCTCACGTGCCACCAGCCGGTCCACCAACCGGGCCTGCGGGATCGTGATGAGGATGAAGAGCGCCGCGACCACGGTCACCGAGGACAGGTTGAAGTGGTTGGACGCGAAGATCTTCGACTGGTTGAAGGCGTCGATGGTGCCGATGACATTCACCAGCGCGGTGTCCTTCTGCAGGCTGATGAAGTCGTTGAGCAGCGGCGGTACGACGCGGCGGGTGGCCTGCGGCAGCACCACATGGCGCAGCGTGGCACTGTGCGAGAGGCCGAGTGAACGGGCCGCCGCGCTCTGGCCGGGCGCGATGGACTCGATGCCGGCCCGGAACACTTCGGCGACGTACGCGCCGTAGGTGAGGGTGAGCGCGAGGATCGCGAACCACACCGGGCTGAGCGAGCTGAGCACCGGCACCTCGGCGAGCGGCAGTCCGAAGCCGATCAGATAGATGACGATGATCGCCGGTACGGCGCGGAAGCCGTCGATGTACGCCGTGGCGAGCAGTCGCAGCGGGCGGCCGGTACGGCCCGGCGCCATCCGGGCGAGAGCGAGCGCCAGTCCCCACACAAGGATCAGGATCTGCGCGGCGACGGCGATGAAGAGGTTGGTGCCGAACGCGGAGGCGGTCTCCCGCAGGCTGATCCCGATCACTTCGCCGTCGAGGAAAGTACGCTGCACGGCACGGTCATTGGCGAAAAGGAACCAGACCGCGCCGAGCAGGACGAGTGCGGCCAGACACCAGCCCAGTACGGTCCGGGCGTCCTCGCGGCCCTCGGACGCGGCCCGCCGGGCGTCGGCCCGCCGGTCCCCGGACCAGGCCGCGGCGGCCGCGCGGCCCGAGCGCACCGCCCGCAGCGCGGGCCTCAGCAGGGTGAGCACGGCGACGGCCACGATGACCGCGCCGCCGACGGCCGGCAGGCCAAAGCCGGGCAGGACCTTGCTCACGGACTGGGCGGTGGCGGCGGTCAGTGTCACGGTGACCAGGACGGCCGCCACCGCGGCGGCCGCGAGCGGCAGCGCCGGCCGGGGCGCGGTGGCCTTCGGCGGCTCGGTCTTCAGCACATTCAACAGATCGGAGGACACAGTCACTTGGCGCTCCACATCGCGATCGCCGCCGGGTCCCCGCCGAAGGCCTGGGCCAGGTAGGTGGAGGAGAGCTTGTCGAGCGTGCCGTCCTTCTTCATCGCATCGATGGCCCCGTCGAGGGCGGCCGAGTTCTTGCCGCCCTTGGGGTACAGCGCTCCGTACGACTCGCCGGTGTCGTACTGTCCGATCACCTTGAGCTTGCCTTTGGACTCCTGGGCCTTGCCGAGCACGATGGCGACATCGGTGAGCGCTGCGTCGATCTGGCCCGCCTGGAGCGCGGCCTGCAACTCGACGTCGCCCGCGAACACCTTCGGCTGGCTCTTCGGGTGGAGGCGGTCGCGGACGAAGTCGGCGCCCGTGGTGCCCTGTTTCACGCCGAGCCGCAAGCCCCCGATGCTGTCCTCGGTCACCTCGGACCCGGACTTGACCAGCACGCCGATGTTGGAGGAGAAGTACGGCGACGAGAAGTCCACCACCTTGCGGCGGGCTTCGGTGATGGAGATCTCCGCGAGTGCCATGTCGAAGTCCTGGGTCTTGCCCGCGACGAGCGCGTCGAAGGACACATTGCGCACGGTGAGCTTGGACAGGCCGGCCCGGTAGGCGAGATTCGCGGCCATGCAGTACTCGTATCCGCTGTCGATCCGACGCACGGTGTCGCCGTTCCACCAGCCGGGGCTGGGAAGGTCACCGACCACGGTGAGCGTGCCCTTCTCGACGGTCTTGAGGTGGATCGAGCCGCGGGTGCCGGTCACCTGGCACGTGCCGTAGGTGCGGGAACCCTTGGCGTCCGTGGTGTGGGTGGTGGAGTCTCCGCCGCCGGCCGCGGAACCGCCGCAGGACGTGAGGGCCGCGAGCAACACGGCGGTCAATGCGGGCAGGGCAAACGTACGGACGCTGCGCATGGAGCTCCTAGAGGAGAGGTGCCGGGAAACGGTGGCGCCACACTGCCCAAAACGTTTTTGTACGTCAAGACCTCGAGGTCATCGAAAGAAAAACGTTTTGGGGTCCGAGGGTGCGGACAGGCCGTTCTCTGGCACTCTTGAAGCCGCCGCGCGTTGGAGCTCGGTGGATGACACGGAGGGGCGACCAGAGCATGACCAGCCGGAAATCGACACGGGCCGGGAAGGCCGGTCGGCGGATCGGCATCCGCGACGTGGCGCAGGCCACCAGCCTGTCCATCACCACCGTGTCCCACGCCCTGCGCGGCAAGGGCCAGATCGCCCCGGCCACCCGCGAGCGCGTCCGCCGCGCCGCCGAGGAGCTCGGCTACCGCCCCGACCCCGTGGCCCGCGGACTGGTGTCCGGACGCACCGGCATCCTCGGACTGGCGGTAGGCCATATGTCGGACCGCCCGTGGACCGGCACTTACCGCCCGTACTATGCGGCGTTCTCCGCCGGCGCCACCATGACCGCCGTCGAGCGGGACTACGCCCTCGTCGTCGTCCCGAGCGATCCGGCCTCCGGGCTGTGGGCCCGCGTCCCCATGGACGGCCTCATCATCGTCGACCCGGTACGGGAGGACCCGCTGCTCGCGGACTGCGCGCGCCGCCGCATGCCGGTGGTCACCGACGGCCGCCCCATCGATCCGGGATACGAGGATGTACCCACCGTGGAGAGCGACTTGGAGCATGGCATGGCCGAAGTCCTCGGCCACCTGCGGGACTCCGGCGCCAGACGGGTCGGTCTCCTGTCGGGCCCGGAACCCGACGCGTACACCCTGGATTCCGAGCGCCTCTACCGCGAGTGGTGCGCCGCGGCCGGCCGGCCGGCGCTCGTCGAGACACCGGCTGCCTCCGAGGATCCGGTGGATGCGGCGCTACGGCTTCTGTCCGGCCCCGACAGCCCGGACGCGGTCCACGGCCTCAACGAGACATACGGCCAGGCCCTGGTGATCGCGGCCCGGAGGCTGAGCCTGCGCATCCCCGACGACCTGATGGTCAGCGTGATGCGCGAGAGCGACCAGTCCTGCGGCACCGAGGACTGGGATGTACCGCTGACCGCCCTGAGCCTGGACGCGCGCCGCCTGGGCGCCGAATCCGTGACGGTGCTGATCGATGTCCTGGACGGAAAGGCACCGCGCAATGTGATGGTGCCGTGCACCGTCGTGGTCCGCAGGTCCACACTCCGTGCGTGAACGGTGCCGGGCCCGAACATGGCGCAGACCAGGTGCCGCTGATGCGGGGTCAGGGGTACCCGCGCTTTAAAGGCGCGGGGCACTTCGACACACTCGTCTTCCCGAAGGACGGCGACGGCTGCCGCTGGGATGCCGCCGCGCACGACCCGGTCACGCGCGTGCGCATCCAGGGTGTCGGGCACGTCAAGGTGCACCGGCACCGGCCGGTGGCCGGCAGGGGCAGGACGGTCTCGGTCAAGCGCGAGGGCCGTAGGCGGAAATGTCAGACGCCGGGTGGCTGGATTCGGCTGTAGGTGAGTCCGTTGCTGGTGCCGCCCGGGGTGGTGACCGTGACCTGGACGGGTCCTGCGGTTCCGGGCGGTGTGGTGGCGGTGACCTGGGTGGCGGAGACCACCGTGAACGACACCGCCGTACCGCCGAAGCTCACCGCGGTCGCCCCGGTCAGATTGGTGCCGGTCAAGGTCACCGTCGTCCCACCCGAGACCGGCCCCTGACCCGGAGCAACCGCGCTGAGGGTCGGCGCCGCGACATAGGTGTAGGAAAGGCTGTTGCTGGTGCCGCCCGGGGTGGTCACCGTGACCTGCACCGTCCCGCTGCCCGATGGGGCGGTGGCCGTGATCTGGGTGGCGGAGACCACCGTGAACGCCGCCGCCGTACCGCCGAAGCTCACCGCGGTCGCCCCGGTCAGGTTGGTGCCGGTCAGGGTCACCGTCGTCCCACCCGAGACCGGCCCCTGACTGGAGGAAAGTGCGGTGAGAGCGGGTGGGTTGAGGTAGAAGTAGGTGAGTCCGTTGCTGGTGCCGCCCGGGGTGGTGACCGTGACCTGGACGGGTCCTGCGGTTCCGGGCGGTGTGGTGGCGGTGACCTGGGTGGCGGAACCCACCCCGAACGACACGGCTGTACCGCCGAAGCTCACCGCGGTCGCCCCGGTCAGATTGGTGCCGGTCAAGGTCACCGTCGTCCCACCCGAGACCGGCCCCTGACTCGGAGCCGCGGACGTGAGAGCCGGCGCGTGACTGGCGGTCGGCCCCCTTGAATTGCGATCCGCCTGGGCCGGCGCGGGCTCGTGTTTGTCCTGCTTCCTTCCCCCACGTGCCGACGCTTGTCCTCATCCGCCGGATCGGCGAGGAGGCCGGCCGTCGTCAGGCCGTCCCGTCCAGGGCCTGGACGGCCGCCTTGGCCGCCTTCTCCACCAGTTGGACACCGTCCGCCATGCTGACGCTGCCCCGCGACAGCACCGCCACCAGGCGGTCGTGTCCGTCCACCCGGACCAGACCGATGCTGTTGACGTCCCAGCGGCCCGTCGCGGTCCGCTGCAGCCAGCCGTTCTTCAGGCCGGTGACGGGGCCGGCCGCCGAAACGCCCCAGTCCTGGCCTGCCGCTATGCCGCCCATGAGGCCGCGCAGGTAGGCCCGGGATGTCTGATCCAGTGGGGAGTCGGTGCCGAAGACGGCGCTCAGCAGGGCGAGCTGATCGGTCGCGGTGGTCTGGGTGAGCCCCCAGTGCCCGTCGCCGCCACCGGTCGTGCCGGTCAGGCCGAGCCTGCGGTTGGCGGCGTTCAGGCCCGGGGCCTCGCCGATCACGCGCCACAGTGCGTCGGCGGACGCGTTGTCACTGATACGGATCATCGACGCGGCGGACGCCTTCTCCTGCGCCGTGAGCCCGCGGTGCTGGTCCTGGGCCTTGAGCAGCAGGGCCGCCAGGATGTCGACCTTCACGATGCTGGCCGTGTCGTACGTCGTCCCCGCCCGCACGCCGTACCGTGCCGTGCGCCCGTCGGCCGGATCGAGCACCGCCACCGAGAGCGAGGCGGGGCCGGCCGCCACGACCGGCGCGAGCCGCCGGGACAGCGCCTGGTCAGGAGCCACGCCGGTCCCGGCGGTCCGCAGGGCCGCCACGGACACCGACGGCGAGTGCGTCACCGCGGCGGACGCGGGCGGCAGCGCGAGGACCGCGGCCGGCCGGGCGATGCCGGGCACCGTCCCCGCCGTCGGGCCCGACCGCGGGACGGTCCGCGCCCTGTCGGCCCCGGCCGCGTCGGCAAAGCCGCCCGTCGCCGCCCCGCCGGCCATGACAAGCGCGAGTGCGGCCAGGGCGTAGCGCGAAGAGTGGCGCCGGGCGAACGTGACGACCAGCGGAGCGAACACATGGCGAGACATGGCGCGAGGATAAAAAGACCATCCGTGAAATAGCTATGGCCCACGTAACAGCTGCGTGACATGGTTCGTGATTCCGCACACATCACCCATAGATGGACTCTGTGGAATTAGCACCCGATAGGGTCATTGCGGAAGGGCGGGCGTGGGCATCGTCATCGCCGGCCCAGCGGGATCGGGGCGCGGAAGCGGCAGCCGCCCAGGCGGCGCCGGGCGTCTGGGTCGCCGCCGTGGACGGCGACCCACTCTCGCACACCAACGACCCCGACTACGTGGACTCCTGGTACACACTCGCGGCCAACTCCACCGGCACCCTGCACGGAACTCGCGGCAACGGCTGGATGCAGGTCTCCAGGTACTGGGTCCAGCAGTTGTGAACCTCCTGCAGGCCTGCGGCGCCCCCTCGCCATGCCCGACACCTCGGCGAGCAGTGCCCCGGCAACGGGTAGTGCGCAAAAGCCCAGGCGGATGCCATGTGCGGCAAGGACCGGCGGGGAGCCCGCGGTGGCGGCGGCGAGAACCCGGCCGCCGGCATACGAAAGCGGCGCGCCACCGCCCTGTGCGGGTGGTGGCACGCCGGACCAAAAGGGCGGCACGCCGGGGTCAGAAGGTGCGCCCTTGGTCAGTGGAGGGACAGGGGCGGGTCAGCGGCGGTAGCCCCAGGACTGGGTGTCCACGGTGCGGCCGTCGTCGTCGCGCAGGGTGGCCCTGTCGGCGTAGTTGCTCCAGACGTAGTCCCAGCTGCCCTGGTAGACGTCCCGACGGGTGTCATAGCCGTGCCCGGTGTGGACCCGGACCGTGGCGTAGCCGGGCAGGCGCAAGTCGTCGAAGCGGTAGCGGTTGCCGTCGCGGTCCGAGAGCGTCCATCCGTCCAGGTCGACCGCGCGGCGGCCGGTGTTGGTGACCTCGACCCACTCCCGGTTCAGCGAACGGTTCGACCAGTCGTCACGGCCGGGGCTGTCGTACTGGATGTCGCCGAGGACAACGTTGGAGTACGAGTGGTGGCGGCCGTGCCTGTATCCGTGGCCGTGGTCGCTGTCGGCGGAAGCCGGCATCGCCGCCGCGGCGACGACGGAGCCGGCTGCCAGAGCGGTAGCGGCGATGCGACGGACGGTACGAGAAGCAGACATTGATGTCCCCTCAAGTAAGGGCGCCCAGGACCCGGTCAAGGGCCATGCTGCGCGGTGCGGTACCCGGCCCCTCAGGCCGAGAACCCAAAGACTGGAGCACCTCCCCCGCCACCGACAGCGAATCCGGTTCGTGTTACTTAATGCGGACATTTCCGTAACGCGCGATTGTATTGATCACACATCCCGCCCAGGCGTGCCCCTGACATCGGCTGCCGGGTCCACACACCCGCCGCGCAACCGGGGACAAGCCTTTTCCAGCCCCCACGCTCCCCGCCGCGGCACCCCGCAAGCCACTCGTCCAGCAGCACGCCCATCGGTAACAGCCACAATGCCATGCAATTCAGACACATATCGCGTGGCCGAACACCCGCCCGCAGAGGCCGGGTGCGTCGGCGGTGCACGCCGGGCACGCGCACGGCAGGGACTGCTGGAGCCGGCGCCGGACACGATCCGAGTCCCCCGGCCCGGGCCTGGCCGACCGCGCAAGAAGCCGGACGGTCCTCCCCGGCACGACCGCTGCCGCAGCCGTCATGGTCTAGTTCCGGGCGCGATCGGCCGGACAGAACCTGGAACGACACAGACATTCCTTTTCCGGGAGTTCTTCGTGCGCCCGGCTTCCGGGCTCTTCAGGAGATCGGGAATATCCTGAACAGTGATCTCTTGACCGGTTATATCCATCGGGAATTCCGTTCCCTGGAACAGTCGTACGAACCTTGGTTTCGACCAGCATTCGACCGGTCTCACACTTCCCCCTGTCCCCTTGCTCTACAACGGAGAGTTCCATGAACACGATGCGTGTCGCCCAGGTCAGCGCCGCGGGCGGGAAGTTCGAAATCGTCGAGCGGGAACTGCCGCAGCCCGGCCCCGGCCACGTCCGGATCACCGTCGAGGCGGCAGGCATCTGTCACACCGATGCAAGCTTCGTCCAAGCCGGCTTTCCCGGCGTGCAGTTCCCGCTGGTCACCGGCCACGAGGTCGCCGGGCGGATCGACGCCCTCGGCGAAGGCGTGAGCGGATGGCAGGTCGGCGACCGCGTGGAGGTCGGCTGGTTCGGTGGCCACTGCGGCCACTGCGTGCCCTGCCGTGAAGGTGACTTCATCGACTGCCAGAATCTTCAGGTTCCCGGCTGGGCCTACCCCGGCGGCTACGCCGACGCCATGGTGGCCCCCGTATCCGCGCTTTCGCGCATTCCTGACGGATTGCCGGCCGCCCTGGCCGCGCCGCTCGGCTGCGCCGGTGTCACCACTTTCAACGCTCTGCGGCACAGCTCTGCCCGGCCTGGTGACCTGGTGGCGATCCTCGGCGTCGGCGGCCTGGGACACCTCGCAGTGCAGTACGCCAACCGGTTCGGCTTCGACACCGTCGCTATCGCCCGCGGCCAGGGGAAGGAGCCACTGGCCCGGGAGCTCGGCGCCCGGCACTACATCGACAGCAGCGCCGTCAACGTCGCCGAAGCCCTCCAAGCGCTGGGGGGCGCCCGCGTCGTGCTCGCCACGGCGGCCAACTCCGACGCGATGACTGCCACCGTCGACGGCCTGCGTCACCGTGGACAGCTGATCGTCATCGGCGTTACCCCCGAGCCGCTGCAGATCAGCCCGCTGCAGCTGATCGGGGCAAGCCGCTCCGTCCACGGCCACCCGTCCGGCACCGCCCAGGACGTTCAGGACACGATGACGTTCAGCGCGCGCACCGGGGTGAAGCCGATGGTGGAGACGGTGCCGCTGGAGGAAGTCGACGAAGCCTTCCAGCGGATGCTCAGCGGCGCGGCCCGTTTCCGCATGGTGCTCACCACTGGCAACTGACCAGCACCTGTAACCGGGTGCGCGGAGCGGACCGGCGGGCCTCGGCCCGCACGGGGACCGCGGACCTGGACCCTCGGTGTCGTCGATGCGCAGGTCCACGCCCTGGGCCCGGCGCAGGCGAACAGGAGGCATGTCACCCGAGTGTGCGGACCACCGACCTGTGTCTCCTGCTGCCCAGCCGCGTTCACCATGCCGAGCACACTCACCTGTACCCGGCTGGGCACTTCGCCGGGCACGCCGGCACTTGCTCCGTTGCGGCCGCAGCGGGTCCTGCCGGGCGGTGTCCTGCCAAGGGAATGGGGCGAGGTCGGGCTCGACCCAGCCGTTCTTCGGCTGCGGGTCGGCCGGCGTTGCCGGGCGGTAGAAGCGGGTCAGCAGTCGTTTGTCGAGCAGCGCGGGGTGGTGGTTGGCGAACGCGGCGAAGTCGCTTTCGTCACGCTCGTCCGCGTGGTGCCCAACCAGTTCCACCCAGGCGCGGCTGACGGTCGCGTGGTATTTCTGGGGCGCACCCGCGTATCGGGCGGTGCGCTGGATGCCGTCGCTGACCAGGCCGACCGCCGTGGGCACGCCGCACTGTCGCACGGCCAGCCACGTCAGGTGGACATGCTCGCGGTGGCCGAACCGCTCGTCAGGGCTTGCGGGGCAGTGCGCAGGGCGGCGACAGCATCGGCGGGCAGGTCGCCGAGCGCGCGGTGCTCCAGGTCGGTGACGCCTGCCGGATTGTAGTGGCGGCCAGGCGCCCGGAAGAGGTGAGCTCGATGAGAACCGCCCGGCGGTCGCCCGGGCGGATGCCCCGGGTGATGTGGCCGCGTCGTTCCAGTCGGTCCAGCACGCTGGTCAGCGTCGTGGGGCGAGGCGGCCGCAGGCCGGGTGGTGCCGGGCGGTGTGTTCGGGCGTCCCTCGGGGCCGGCGGGTTCAGCCGAGGGCTCGGTCGAGGTTGAAGGCGGCGCTGATGAGGGACAGGTGGGTGAAGGCCTGTGGGAAGTTGCCGAGTTGTTCTCCCGTCGGTCCGATTTCCTCTGCGTACAGGCCGAGATGGTTGGAGTAGGTGAGCATTTTCTCGAAGGCCAGGCGGGCCTCCTCCAGGCGGCCGGCCCGGGTGAGGGCTTCGATGTACCAGAATGAGCAGATCGAAAAGGTGCCCTCGGTGCCCAGGAGGCCGTCCGGGCTGGCTCCCGTGTCGTAGCGGTAGACGAGCGAGTCGGCGACCAGCTTCGTGCCGAGGGCGTCCAGCGTCGCGAGCCACTTCGGGTCGACCGGGGAGACGAACTTGACCAGGGGCATCATCAGCACGGAGGCGTCGAGGACGTCGCCGTCCAGTTGTTGGACGAAGGCGCCGGCTTCGGTCGACCAGCCGCGTCTCATGATCTGCCGGTAGATCGCGTCACGGCTCTTCCCCCACCGGACAAGATCGGCAGGCAAGCCGCGCCGGGTCGCCATGCGCATGGCCCGCTCGATGGCCACCCAGCACATCAGGCGCGAGTACAGGAAGTCCCGTCGTCCCCCGCGGATCTCCCAGACGCCTTCGTCCGGCTGGTCCCAGTGGTCGCAGACCCAGTCCACCACGGCGCCGACCTCGTCCCAGCGGTGGCTGCTGATGGGCTGCCCCCACTTGTCGTAGAGGTAGATGGAGTCGATGAGCGCTCCGTAGATGTCCAGCTGGAGCTGGGTCGCGGCGGCATTTCCCACCCGTACCGGAGAAGACCCCAAGTATCCCTCGAAATGTGATAGTTCGCGCTCGGGAAGCTCGCGGCGTCCGTCGATGCCGTACATGATCTGCAGCGGTCCGGTGGCCTCGTCCTCGCACATGATGCAGGAGGACAGAAAGCCCATGAACGCTTCGGCCTCCGAGGTGAAGCCCAGCCTGAGCATGGCGTAGATGCAGAAGGCGGCGTCCCTGACCCACGTGTACCGGTAGTCCCAGTTGCGCTCGCATCCGATCTCTTCGGGCAGGCTCGTCGTCGGCGCGGCCACGATCGCGCCGGTCGGCGCGTAGACGAGCAGCTTCAGGGTCAGTGCGGAGCGGTGCACCATCTCCCGCCACCGTCCGTGGTAGCGCGAGGCGCCCAGCCAGTGCCGCCAGAAGCGGACCGTGGCCTGGAACTCCTCCTCCGCCTCGCGCCGGGCACACCCGCGCACGGCGACCTCTGCCCCGATCCGGTCGAGGGCGAAGACTGCGGACTCGCCTTCCAGCAGCTTGAAGTGCGACCAGGCGTCCGTGCCGTCGCATTCGAGCGGCACGGTGGCTGTCAGTGCCAGGGACAGGTTCTTGGATTCGAAGTGCGCCCTGTCGCCCTCAAGGCGTGCGCTGTGCGGTTCGGTCCCGTATCCGAAGCGGGGAGCCACCCGCGCGGTGAACGGAAGCGAGCCCCGGACGCAGAGCAGGCGTCTGATCAGCCGGTGCCGGTGGGCCTCGCCCGATTCGTCGCCGATGGGCATGAAGTCCTGAATCTCGCCCACCCCGTCCGTGGCGAAGAACCGTGTGATCAGCACATTGGTGTCGGGAAAGTAGAACTGGCGGGTCCGCGCGGGCACGTCGGCGGCCAGCTGAAACGATCCGCCCCGGTCCGCGTCCAGGATGGAGCCGAACACGCTGGGTGCGTCGAATCGCGGGCAGCAGTACCAGTCGATCGTGCCGTCGGTGCCCACGAGCGCGACGGTACGAAGGTCGCCGATCAGGCCGTGGTCGGCGATCGGCAGGTAGCGCGGGGGCGCCCCTTGCCCGTATCCACTGCATCCGGCACTCTCGAACGCCATGCCAGGCCTCCCTGCCACCGCGGCGCCACCGCCGCGAAGCCGAAAACAACCCTGATAACAGCTTAAATCGCCACGCATGTGTGCCTGGCTCGGCTGCTGCAGCCGCCATCGCCGTGTGCCGCGCCGCGGATGTGGCGGCGGGGTGTCGGCCTCGCAGAGCCGGCGAGATCACCGGTCGTGCGTTCATGCGGCGGGCGGCGTGGGCCGGCGCAGGTGGGCCAGATCGTCGGGTGGCGGGGTGTCGGGCCGGTGGAAGAGCGGGGTCTGGTCGACGGCGGACGCCGGGGCGTCGGCCAGCTGGAAGCGCTCGCGCAGCCGGTGGTAGAACGCCAGCGGTGCCAGACGGGCCAGGCGCAGCCGGTACGGTGCGCGGTAGGCGGCAACCCAGTCCCCCGGTTCCAGTACTCCGCGTGTCTGCCCGTCGATGCTCACGGCCACCCGGCCGGAATGCGGCAGCACGTGTACCACAACCGCCTCGTCGACCGCGGCTATCACGGTGCGGTCGAAGGCCATGTGCGGAGCGACCGGGGTGAAGACGATGGCGTCGGCGGCGGGGTCCAGAACCGGCCCTCCCGCGGCGAAGTTGTAGGCGGTCGAGCCGGTGGGGGTTGCCACGATCACCGCGTCGGCCGAGTAGGAGGCGAGCAGCTGCCCGGCCAGGTACACGGCCACGCTCGCCTGCCGGTCCCGGGCGAGTTTTTCCAGGACCACGTCATTGACGGCGGTGACGTCCAGGGCGACACCCCAGCCGGCCGTCTGCACCCCGGCGGGGCGCACGGCCGGCGCGGGCAGTGCGGGACCGCGCCCGTAGCACAGCACCGTGTCCAGGCCGACGGGCGTCCGAAGCGGGCGCGACGCGCGCAGCGTGAGCACCATCCGCTCCTCGATCACTGCCTGATCCCGGTGGAGAACGTCGAGCGCGTCCTCCACCTGGTCGGTGGTGATCTCGGTCAAAAAGCCGAGCCGGCCCACGTTCACGCCCAGCACCGCCGCCCCGTCCTTGGCGGCGATCCGCGCCCCGCGCAGAAACGTGCCGTCACCGCCGAACGTGATGATCAGCCCGGGGTGGCCCGCCGCCTCGGCCTCCTCCTGGCCGCCGTGCCGCGATTCCCCCTCCCGCCACACGTCGATGTCGGTGCAGGCTATGCCGCGCGCGGCACACCACAGGCGGGCGGTCCGCGCCGCCGCGACGGCGGCGGGCCGGCCTTGGTGGACAACCAGGCCCAGCCGATTCAGAGGCATCACTTCTCACCGTAGACCGCCCCGGCACGCCGCGCAGATCGCAACGGATCTTCCTCGTGGCCACCGGACCGGCCGGTGACGTCCCTCTCCTGCGCCGGTCAAGAGGAGGCGTGGACACGGACCGGTGAGGCCTCTGTCGCAGCGCCGGCTGCTGCGGGGGCACCCATGCGTCCGACCGACGAGTACCCGACTCCGTCGCAGGCCGAGGGTGAGCAGCTGGAAGAGGACATGAATCCGGCTGAGCAGCGGCATCCGGCGACCACACGCACCCAGCCGTCCCAGGCCGAGGGCGAGCGCCGGGCGGAGGACGACGAAAGCTGAAGGCCGGGCCGGCCGCCACGATGCTCAGGTGCGGCGCCGGCCCCCGATGAACACCGAGATCGAGGTGGGCGCACGGCGGGCCACCGCGGAACAGTGTCCAAGCCGCTGGTCGTGGCCGTCCCGCCGATCCGGTCCCGGTGCGACCCGCGCCGTCGCCGTCCAGGCAGAGCCCGAGCCTGCAAGGCGGACGAGTGCGCCAGGTCATTCGCCATGAGGGCGTTTCCCCCTGGGGCGACGCTCACGCCTTCACACCTCGATGCTCCCCCCTGCTCCGAACACCCGGACGTCGGCGCCGGATCGCTCGGCCTCGTCCGCAAGGAACATGCCGATCAGCCCCATTGCGGTCTGCGAGTCGAGGTTCGAGACGTAGGCGTCGTGAGTGACTCCCCCCGGATAGGTCCGGGGAGCACACACCGCCGGAATACCGGCGAACCTTCCGCGCCACAGACACAACACACACCATGCAGGCCGTGCCTGTCTCACCATCACCGACAGCGGCAAAGAGAACTCCGGCGCTCCACGCCTACGCTGCAAGGATACGATTCCCCCACCGACTAAAGCCGGTGGCCCCCTCGAAAGAAGGTCTGATGGCGTGAGCTGGCCGCCCTTTGGTGCGGAGGTGGATCCGGTGGGACCGGGACCACAAAGTGTTCGATCCGCCGCAGCCCGCAGGGGGCCGGCTACGGCGACACGCGGGGCGCCTCGGTGGACGTCGGGCATGGCGTAGCGGGTGCGGGGGTCTTGGGTGTCTGCCGGGGAATGCCGCCGTATGCCGGAAACCCCGGCCCGATTCCGACGGGCCGGGGTTTCCTTATGACGCAAGCGGCTGTGTTACCACTCGTCCCCGCCCTGGTCGCCCCGGTCGT
>NZ_JBFBCG010000071.1:0-36411 GCF_040683105.1 Streptomyces sp. NPDC051020
CTGCGAGAAGTTCGGCCACTACCGCACGTACGAGAGCAGCCGCTGCTTCGCCAAACCGCTTCAGGAGTCGTGATCCAGGTCCTGTCCCGGTCCAGGGCGTTGCGAGGAACCCGGGCAGCGCGGCGTTGAACCGCTCCGGCTGCTCCAGATCCGGCAGATGCGCGGCGCAGCCGACGACGGCGAGCGCGGAGTGCGGGACCAGCCGGTGCAGGGCCTCCCCGCCCGCGACCGGCGTGTACGTTCCCTCACCGTACGCGGGCACAAAGAGCCCCTACCGGGTTTCCCCGGTAGGGGCTCTGAGCTGCGGTGGACCTGTGGGGATTTGAACCCCAGACCCCCTCGATGCGAACGAGGTGCGCTACCAGACTGCGCCACAGGCCCTTGCAACGAGTGAAACTCTAGCACCCTCACAGGGGTGCTTGGAAATCCGTTCCCTTGCTGGTCAGCCGGGTCGGCGTCGGACCGGGTCTCACTCGTTGGCGGCGCGGGGCCGGTCGCCGTCCTCGTACTGGTCGAAGAGCGGGGTCCGGCCGTGGTCGCGGGAGCGGCGGGACGAGCCGGTGCGCTGGCGTGGCGCCGGTTCGACCGGGGGTGCGGCGGAGGGCGCGGTGCCCGTCTGGGTCGGCTCGGCCGTGCTGGACCGGGCCGCGCTCCAGGTCTCCGGGTTGCCGACCTCGACGCCGCCCGTGGCGCGCGGGGCGACCGGTGCGGTGACGTACGTCGGCAGCGGGACCGGGACCGGCTCCCAGCTGTCGCCCTGGACCCGGCCGCGTTCACGCTGCTGGTCGACCCATTCCGCGTGGTCCGTCTGCTCGACCAGGGCACGGCGGCCCGCCTCCTGCGGAGAGACCGCGGGGGCGGGCTCGGGCTCCGGGTGGCGCGCTTCGGGCTCCTCGTCGGACTCGGCGGGGGCCGTCGTCGCGGGCTGGTGCCTGCGGGGACGGTTCTCGCGCAGGCGCTGCGCCGCGACCTCCGCCCTGCGCCGGTCCATGGTGAAGACGAACCGGCGCCGTTCCTGGGCGCGCAGATGCACGATGTACATGCTCAGCAGCACCGCCGGCACCGCGGGCGCCCACAGGAAGCGGAGACCGCCGACGGCGGCGACGACCGCGCCGAGGGTGAAGGCGAGGAAGAGGACCGAGGTGGTGCGCCGCCGGCGCGCGAGGACCTGGGAGCGCTGGGCGCGCCGGGCGCGCTCGACGTCGGTCCCGCCGGGTCGTGCGCGCCGTCCGGACACGGGCGCGTGTACGGGTCTGTCCTGGGCCTGCGGCTCCGGTGCGCGCGCCGGGTCGTGCAACCGGGCTTCGGTGTGCGCCGGAGGCGCGGCAAACGCCCGGACGTCCACGGAATCCATTCGATCCGTGTCCACGTCCGGGTCGACGTCGGGGCCCGCCTCCTCGGCGGTGCGTTCCCGCAGCTCCTTGGCGTACCGGCGCTCCATGGCCGCCCGTCCGGACAGCAGCCGGATGGCGGTGCTGAAGCGTTCTGTCGGACGGGCTTCATTGAGCTCGTCCTGCCTGCGGAGCCACATCGGCACCAAGTAGGCGGCCCAGGCCCCGACGATGACTGCGTAGATGAGGCCGCTGCTGCTCACGTCTCACACCGTAGAGGGGTTTGCACGGAGGCATCCGCCAATTGGCCCGGTGTGTCGCACGATCCGGCTGATATCGCGGACTTTTTTGTGACTGTTTGCATCGGCAGTCGGCGTTTGTGCGTTCATCAGCGGTCGCGCATCGATTAATTTCGAACACTTATTTTATTTTGCGTGGCGTTCTGGTCGTGACTGGTGCCAGCGCCGGAGCAGCCCGTCGGGCACCTCCTCCACCGTGAGCGCGAAGATCAGATGATCCCGCCAGGCACCGTCGATGTGGAGATAGCGCGGACGCAGCCCTTCCTCGCGGAATCCGAGTTTCTCCACGACCCTCCGGCTGGGCCCGTTCTCCGGCCGAATGCACACCTCGATGCGGTGCAGTCCGACCGTCCGGAAACAGTGGTCGACAGCGAGCGCGACCGCGGTCGGCATCACACCGCGGCCCGCCACGTCCCGGTCCACCCAGTAGCCGACGTGTCCCGAGCACATCGACCCCCAGGTGATCCCGGCGACCGTCAACTGCCCGACCAGGCGCCCCTCGTACTCGATGGCGAAGGGCAGCATCCGGCCCGCGTTGGCCTCGGACCTCAGATGGCGGATCATCTGACGGTACGTGGGGCGCCGGGCGACCGGGCCGCCCGGGGCGGGCGGTGGAACGGTCGCCTCCCAGGGGCGCAGCCAGTCGCGGTTGCGCCGGTTGACCTCGCGCCACACGCGCTGGTCCCGCAGCTTTATCGGCCGGAGGGTGATGGCGCCGTCCGTCAGGATCACCGGCCAGGTCGGGACGTTCAGCTCGGGCTCCCGGGTCGGGGGTGGTCGCCGCCGCGGAGCTGGTCGACGGCGTGCACCAGAAGACGTTCGAGGACGGCAAGCCCGTCCCGTACCCCGCCGGTGGAGCCGGGGAGGTTCACGATGAGGGTGCCGCCCGCCACACCCGCGAGGCCACGGGAGAGCGCGGCCGTGGGGACCTTCTCACGGCCCTCGGCGCGGATCGCCTCCGGGATGCCGGGGATCTCGTGGTCAAGGACGCGACGGGTGGCGTCCGGGGTGCGGTCGGTCGGTGAGATGCCCGTACCGCCGGTGGTGACGATGGCGTCGTACCCGGCGGCCACCCCGGCCCGCAGGGCCTGTTCGACGGGGTCGCCGTCGGGGACGACCTGCGGCCCGTCGACGGCGAAGCCGAGCGCGGTGAGCGCCTCGACGATCAGTGGACCGCCCCGGTCGGCGTAGACACCGGCCGAGGCACGGTTCGACGCCGTGACGACAAGGGCGGTGTACGGGGCGGGCGGCGCCGCTCCGGTGGGCGCCGTCATGCGTCCGGTCCCTCCGGCGCCGGGCGCCGGTAGTCGCCGGACTTGCCGCCGGACTTCGCCTCGACCCGGACATCCGTGATGACCGCGCTCTTGTCGACCGCCTTGATCATGTCGATCACGGTGAGCGCGGCGACCGAGACGGCGGTCAGCGCCTCCATCTCCACGCCCGTGCGGTCCGTCGTCTTCACCGTGGCGGTGATCTCCACCGCGTCCTCGGCGACGCTCAGATCGACCTTCACACCGGAGACGGCGAGCGGGTGACAGAGCGGAATCAGCTCCGGGGTGCGCTTGGCACCCATGATCCCGGCGATGCGGGCGGTGGCGAGGGCGTCGCCCTTGGGGACTCCCTCGCCACGGAGCAGTTCGACAACGCGCGGCGAGACCAGGACCCGGCCGCTGGCGCGGGCGACGCGCGCGGTGACGTCCTTCTCGGACACGTCGACCATCCGGGCCGCGCCCGCCTCGTCGAGATGCGTCAGCCTGTTCTGCGTACTCACTGAACTCCGCCTAGCGGTAGGGCGCCGGTTGCCCGCTCGGCCTGCACCGGGGTGCGGCCGGGGGCCCGAGGGGTGTCCCCGGTAAGGCACAGCGGCAGACACCGTACCGCCACCGGCCGGTGTTCAGCGGAGCAGGATCACCTCGGTGACCGTGCCGGGCTCCGCGGAGGTGACGTCCTCGGGCAGCACGATCAGCGCGTCCGCCTGGGCGAGGGCCGCGATCAGATGCGATCCGGAACCGCCGACGGGGGTGACGGTGCCCGCCTCCGCGTCGTACGTGCCGCGCAGGAACTGACGCCTGCCGGGCGGCGAGGAGAGCGCTTTGTCGGTGTTCAGCGTGGCCCTGACGGTCGGGCGGGTCACCTCTTCCAGGCCCATCAGCGTTCGGATCGCGGGGCGCACGAACAGCTCGAACGAGACGTACGCGGAGACGGGATTGCCGGGCAGCGCCAGCAGCGGTGTGTGCTCCGGGCCGATCGATCCGAAGCCCTGCGGCTTGCCGGGCTGCATGGCGAGCTTGCGGAAGTCGATGCCGCTGCCCGGCTCGTCCTCGTCGCCGACGGAGGACAGTGCTTCCTTGACCACGTCGTACGCACCGACACTGACCCCGCCCGTGGTGACGACGATGTCCGCGCGGATCAGCTGGTCCTCGATCGTGGCGCGGAGCGAATCGGCGTCGTCCGTGACGGCTCCGACCCGGTAGGCGATCGCTCCGGCGTCGCGCGCGGCGGCCGCCAGCGCGAAGCTGTTCGAGTCGTAGATCCGGCCGCCGGTCAGCTCCTCACCGGGCTGCACGAGTTCGCTGCCGGTGGAGATGACGACGACCCGCGGCCGCGGACGCACCTTCACGGTGGAGCGGCCGATCGCGGCGAGCAGCCCGATCTGCGGCGGCCCGATCACCGAACCGGCCCGCAGCGCCAGATCGCCGGGCTGCACATCGCTGCCGCGGGCCCGGACATGGGCGCGGGCCTCGACCGGGCGGTGGACACGGACCTCGCCGCCCGCGACCTGCGGAGCGTGGCTGTGGGCGCGCATGGTGTCCGCCGGGCCGCCGCCCGTACCGCCGTCGGTCCACTCGACCGGGACGACGGCCTCGGCACCGGCCGGCAGCGGTGCGCCGGTCATGATGCGTGCGGCCTCACCCGGTCCCACGGTCTGGTCGCCAAGGAGCCCGTCGCTGCCCGCCGCGATGTCACCGATGACCGTGAGCACCGCGGGGAACTCCTCGCTGGCGCCCTCGACATCGGCGATCCGGACCGCGTACCCGTCCATCGAGCTGTTGTCGAAGGGCGGCAGGGCGATCTCCACCATGACGTCCTCGACGAGGACGCAGCCCTGGGCCTCGGGCAGTTGCAGCTCGATGGGTTCGAGCGGCCGCACGGCGCCGAGGATGTCTTCCAGGTGCTCGTCCACCGACCAGATCGTGCTGCTCAAAGTGCTACATCTCCTCGGTGACATATCTGCGGAGCCAGGTCCGGAACTCCGGGCCCAGATCTTCACGTTCGCACGCGAGTCTGACAATGGCACGCAGATAGTCGCTCCGGTCGCCGGTGTCATAGCGGCGCCCCTTGAAGACGACACCGTGCACCGGGCCGCCGATCTTCTCGTCCGCGGCGAGCAGCTGCAGCGCGTCGGTGAGCTGGATCTCACCCCCGCGGCCCGGCTCGGTCCTGCGCAGGATGTCGAAGACGGCAGGGTCGAGGACATAGCGCCCGATGATGGCGAGATTGCTGGGCGCATCGCCCGCGTCGGGCTTCTCGACCAGGCCGGTGACCCTGACGACATCGCCGTCCGTGGTGGTGTCGACGGCCGCGCAGCCGTACAGGTGGATCTGCTCCGGCTCGACCTCCATCAGCGCGACGACGCTGCCGCCCTCGCGCTCCTGGACCTCGACCATGCGGGCGAGCAGCGGGTCCCTCGGATCGATCAGGTCGTCGCCGAGGAGGACCGCGAACGGCTGGTCACCGACGTGCGGTGCGGCGCACAGCACGGCGTGGCCGAGGCCGCGCGGGTCCCCCTGGCGGACGTAGTGCATGGTGGCGAGGTCGCTCGACTCCTGGACCTTCTGGAGCCGTTCGGCGTCTCCCTTGCGGGTGAGCGCCGACTCCAGCTCGTAGTTGCGGTCGAAGTGGTCCTCGAGCGGGCGCTTGTTGCGGCCGGTGATCATGAGTACGTCGGAGAGACCGGCGGCCACCGCCTCCTCGACGACGTACTGGATCGCAGGCTTGTCGACCACAGGCAGCATTTCCTTGGGAGTGGCTTTGGTGGCCGGCAGGAAGCGGGTACCGAGTCCCGCGGCCGGAATGACAGCCTTGCTGATCCTGGGGTGCAACTGAGTCATGCGCGCAACCATAACCGGTGAGCACGGGCGGAAGATTAGCCTCCGGTTAACTTTGTACTTCTATATGCACATACGAGAGATGCGCAGGTGCACGTTGAACACCGACATGTCCGGAAAGGCCTCGCTCAGGCGTCAACTACTCGCCTCGCGATCCCTCCTGACCAGCGAAGACGTCGAAAATGCCGCGATGGTTCTGTCCCGGGGCGCAGTCGGTCTCACCGAGCTCGCCGGGGCCCGTACCGTCGCCGCCTATGTCTCAGTCGGGAGTGAACCGGGAACCCGTGCGCTGCTGGACGCGCTGCGCGCGCGGGGCGTACAGGTACTGCTGCCGGTGCTCCTCCCGGACAACGATCTGGACTGGGCGCCGTACGAAGGTGCCGGCCGCCTCCGCCCGGCGGGCCGCGGGCTGCTGGAGCCGGACGGTCCACGGCTCGGTCCCGACGCCGTCCTCGACGCGGACGCGGTCCTGCTGCCGGGCCTCGCGGTGGACGGACGCGGGATGCGGCTCGGCCGGGGCGGCGGTTCGTACGACCGGGTGCTGGCCCGGCTCGCGGCCGCGGGCGCGCACCCCGCGCTGATCGTCCTGCTCTACGACAACGAGGTGGTCGCGACGGTTCCCGTGGAACCGCACGACCACCCCGTGGACGCCGTGGTGACGCCGGCCGGAACGCGGCGCTTCACCGGCTGACGGCCGGCACCGCGCCAGGCCCGTCGGCCCGTACCCCGCGGTGCCGGGTCCGCCGCCCTACGACGGCTTGAGCGTCAGCGTGTCCTTCGTCGACTTGGCCACCGCGTTCGTCCCGAAGGACCAGTCGAGCAGGTCTCCGGTGGCCCACTTGTCGGTCTGATCGGTGTAGTGCGCGCTGAACGCGTGACCGGACGCGCCGGTGAGGTTGATCCAGCGGGACTTGTCCCAGTCCCCCACGTTGACGACCATGCGCATCGACGGGACCCAGATGACCTCGTAGCCGCCGGCCGCGTTCCACCCGCTGGCGTTGACTGCGGCCTCGCCGCCGCCCAGGTTCCACGGGCCGCGGTTGAGGGCCCGCTGGAGCAGATCGGGGCCTTCGGTACCGAGGGTCTGGTTCTTCAGGGTCAGCTGGTGCAGCCGGCCCCAGCTCCAGGTGGAGATGTCCTTGCCGAGCTTGGCGGTCAGCTCCCAGCGGGCGTCCTTCATGGCGCGGGCGAAGAGCTCGTCACGGTTCTCGGTCGCCTTGTCCTTGCGCTTCTTCGGCGCCTTCCACCAGTCGTTGTTCTCGTCGTCCACGAGGTTGGAGACCACCTCGTACCAGCGGTCGCCGCCGTCCGGCTGCGCCGAGTCAGCGTCGCGCTGACCGCACTCGCGAACCGGCTTGTCCTGCTCGTCGACCGGGCCCGTGCTGTCGGCCGGGAGCACGGTGAGGCATTCGCCCTTGACCCGCATCTCCTTGGGCAGCTTGTCGCCGAAGGCCAGCTTCAGGATGTTGCGCCAGACCGCGTTGAAGTACGCGGCGGCCGCCGAGTCGGGCTCCTGGGTGTAGTCCCAGCCCTCCAGGAGCTTCTGCGCCTCGCGCACGCTCTTGTCGGAGACCTTGATCTTCATCAGTTTCGGCACCAGCAGCGCGGCGATCTCACTGCTGTTGTCCATCTGCATCTTCTGCATGTCTTCGGTCGAGATCTTCTCGCCGCCCTTGATCTTCGACTCGATGAGGCCGCTGATCCGCTGGCTGCGGGTGCCGTAGCCCCAGTCCTTGGTGAGCAGGTGGGGGTACTTCTCGTCGACGACGGCCTGGTTGGCGGTGACGATGTAGCCGCGCTTCGGGTTGTATTCGTACGGCAGCGCGTCGAACGGGATCGGGTCCTTCTTCCAGCCGTACTCCGAGGTCCAGCCGGGGCTCGGCATCGTGCCGTCGCCCGTCTTGCGGACCGGGATCTTGCCGGGGGCTTGGTAGCCGATGTTCCCCTTGTCGTCCGCGTAGATGAGGTTCTGCGAGGGGACCTCGAAGTGCTCGGCGGCGGCCCGGAAGCTCTTGAAGTCCTTGGCGCGGTTGAGCTCGAAGACAGCGTCCATGGACTTGCCGGGTTCCAGCGCGGTCCACTTCAGGGCGACTCCGTAACCGTCGGCGCGGTCCGGCGCGGAGTTGCCGACGGGGGCCTTCTGGCCGACCTTCTCCAGCTCGCTGCTGCGGTCGGAGATCAGCGGGCCGTTGTTGGTCTCGCGCACGGTGATGTGCCGACTCTCGCCCCCCGCGACCTTGATGGTCTCCTCACGGGTGACGAACGGCTTCACCTTGCCGTCGTACCGGTAGCCGTCGCCGGAGACCTTCTCCAGAAAGAGGTCGGTGACGTCGGCACCGAGGTTGGTGAACCCCCAGGCGATGTCCTGGTTGTGACCGATTATCACGCCCGGCATGCCGGAGAAGGTGTACCCGGCGGTGTCGTACTGGCAGGTCGCCGAGATCTGACGGCAGTGCAGCCCCATCTGGTACCAGAGCGAGGGCAGCTGCGGCGCCAGGTGCGGGTCGTTGGCGAGCAGCGGCTTGCCGGTTGTCGTGTAGGCGCCGGAGACCACCCAGGAGTTGGATCCGATGCCGTTGCCGTTCGGACCGAGCAGCGCGGGGATCCGGTCGAGGGTGTCGGAGAGCGAGGCGAGCTGGGTGTTCACCCCCTCGGTGGCACCCTGCACGGTGCTCGCGCCGACGCCGGAGGTCGGCGTCGCCTTCGGGTCGAACGTGCCGGTGACCGACGAGATCGCGCCCTCGCTGACGATCGGATCATGCTTGTCGTACGGGTACGCCGGGTACAGGTCCCCGATCTGCTTCTCGCTGAGCCTGCTGGTCATCAGCGAGCGGTCGATCTCGTCCTGCATGTTGCCGCGCAGGTCCCAGGCCATCGCCTTGAGCCAGGCGACCGAGTCGACCGGAGTCCACTTGGTCGGCTTGTAGTCGTTGGTGAGGCCGAGCGCGGCGTACTCGACGGAGATGTCCTTGCCGTCGCGCCCCTTGAGGTAGGCGTTCACCCCGTCCGCGTACGCCTGGAGGTTCTTCTTGGTGTCCGCGGACAGGACGGTGTCGTACTCCTCCTGCGCTACCTTGCGCCAGCCCAGCGTGCGCAGGAAGGCGTCCGTGTCGACCTGCCCGGAGCCGAACATCTCGGAGAGCCGGCCGGCCGTCATATGACGGCGGACGTCCATCTCCCAGAAGCGGTCCTGCGCCTGCACGAAGCCCTGGGCGCGGAACAGGTCGGCGTCGGAGTCCGCGTAGAGCTGCGGGATCCCGTAGCTGTCGCGCCTGACGTCGACATTGCCGGCGAGGCCGTCGATCTTGATGGAGCCGTTCGTCTGCGGGTACGAGGCCCGCACTGTGGTCACGGACCAGAACGCGCCGTAGCCGATACCCGCGACAAGCGCCAGCACCAGGACGATCACGATCAGGCGGGCGCGTCGCCCCTTCTTCTTGCCGGTCTTCCCACCGGCGGAACCGGAAGAGCCGGAAGAGGCGGTTGTGTTGGCGGGCATCGCTGTCCTTCGAGGGGCAGGGTGGTCCTGGGAGTGCAGGAGCAACCATAGGCGCAGCACCGAAGCGGCTCCGACGCGGTATCGGGATGCATCGAATCGAGAAGCGATCGCACGAACGCTCGAAGCCGTCAAGAAAGCGTTAACGATTAGGTAAGGTAACGAAGTACCGGCCGCCGGAAGACGATTCGGCAGGCGTATGCAGGGAAGGAACGGCCACTGACTGTCCACGCGCTCAACGAACTCCTGCTCGTCTGCTCGCTCGTGCTGCTCGTCGCCGTCGTGGCGGTGCGCATCTCGTCCCGCAGCGGGCTCCCCAGCCTGCTCCTGTATCTCGGCATCGGGATCGCCATAGGGCAGGACGGGATCTTCCACGTCAAGTTCGACAACGCCGAACTCACCCAGGCGTTCGGCTACGCCGCTCTGGTCGTGATCCTGGCCGAGGGTGGCCTGGGCACGAAGTGGAAAGAGATCAAGCCGGCGCTGCCTGCCGCCGCCATGCTCTCGGTCGTCGGCGTCGCGGTGAGCGTCGGCGTCACCGCGGCCGGGGCGCACTATCTGGTCGGTCTGGACTGGCGGCAGTCGCTGATCATCGGCGCGGTCGTCTCGTCGACCGACGCCGCCGCGGTCTTTTCCGTGCTGCGCAAGGTGCCGCTGCCGGCCCGGATCACCGGTGTACTGGAGGCCGAGTCCGGCTTCAACGACGCCCCCGTGGTGATCCTGGTAGTGGCCTTCTCGACCAGGGGGCCGGTGGACAGCTGGTACGTGCTGGTCGGCGAGATCGCCCTGGAACTGGCGATCGGCGCGGCCGTCGGTATCGCCATCGGCTGGCTCGGATCGTTCGGACTGCGTCGTGTGGCCCTGCCCGCGTCCGGTCTCTACCCGATCGCGGTGATGGCGATCGCCGTCTCCGCGTACGCGGCGGGCGCCATGCTCCACGGCAGCGGCTTCCTCGCCGTCTATCTGGCCGCGATGATCCTCGGCAACGCCAAACTGCCCCACTGGCCGGCCACCCGCGGCTTCGCCGACGGGCTCGGCTGGCTGGCACAGATCGGCATGTTCGTCCTTCTCGGACTGCTGGTCGCCCCGCACGATCTGCTCGATGACTTCTGGCCCGCGGTGATCGTGGGTCTGGTGCTGACGGTGGTGGCGCGCCCACTGGAGGTCTTCATCTCGCTCATCCCGTTCCGGATGTCCTGGCAGGAGAAGACCTTCATGTCATGGGCGGGGCTGCGCGGTGCCGTACCCATCATCCTGGCGACCATTCCCATGGTGTCCGGGATCGAGGGCTCCACCCGGGTTTTCAACATCGTCTTCGTGCTCGTCGTCGTATACACCCTGATCCAGGGACCGACGTTGCCCTGGGTGGCAAAAGCCCTGAAGATCGCCGAGGACCCGTCCGAGGCCGCCGACCTGGGCATCGAGTCGGCGCCGCTGGAACGGCTGCGCGGTCATCTGCTGTCGGTGGCGATCCCCGCCAAGTCGAAGATGCACGGCGTGGAGGTCTCCGAACTGCGACTGCCCGCCGGCGCCGCAGTCACCCTGGTCGTACGGGAAGGCAAGAGCTTCGTCCCCGCGCCGTCGACGGTGCTGCGGCGCGGGGACGAACTGCTGGTCGTCGCGACCGATCCGGTACGTGACGCGGCGGAGTCGCGACTGCGCGCAGTCGGCGAGGGCGGCAAGCTGGCCAGCTGGCTGGGGACCGACGGGCCCAGGAGAGGGACCAGCAGCGGCGCGAGGGCTCATCACTGACCATCCGAAGCGCACGACCAGGATTCCGCGCACCATCACAGGCAGGCACCTGCCTGTAGCATGAAGGAAACCTGATCGACCAACTCTGCCTGATGCAGAGCTGGCGCGACCGTATGGCGGTCGTGGCGTCCTCCGCCTCTGCAGCGAGCGCCCGGCATCTACCGCAGTTCCGCGCGAAGAGGACAGCTCTCGGCAGCCCCCGTACGGGATCGGCACCCACAAGGTGCGGACCGGCGGGGGCACCGCTACCAGGCGGCAGAAAGGCATGGACCGTGGCGTCCACGGTCTCCGACCGCCCCGGTTACGGGCAACTGCTGCGCACCCCCGGTGCGTGGACCTTCCTCCTTCCGGGCTTCGCCGCACGGCAGCCCTTCGCGATGCTGACCATCGGCATCGTCCTGCTGGTGCAGCACACCACCGGTTCGTACGGCAGCGCGGGTGCTGTCGCCGCTGTCACCGGCGTCTCCATGGCGCTGTTCGCACCCCAGAGCGGCAAACTCGCCGACCGCATCGGCCAGCGCGCCGTCCTGCTGCCGGGCGTCCTCGTGCACGCGGCGTCCGTATCGGCACTGACCGCACTCGCCCTGGCGGACGCGCCGCTGTGGCTGCTGTTCCTGGCCGCCGTGCCGACGGGGGCGTCCGTCCCCCAGATCGGGCCCATGGTGCGGGCCCGCTGGGCCGCCCTGCTGGGCGCGGCGCCCGGCCGGAAGGCCTCGCCGCTGATGCCGACCGCCGCCGCCTTCGAGTCGGTGACGGACGAGTTCACCTTCGTCATCGGGCCGGTCCTCGCCACCGCACTGTGCACCGGCGTGCACCCGGCGGCCGGGCTGATCACGGAAGCCGCGCTGACGCTGCTGGGCGGGCTGTTCTTCGCGGCGCAGCACCGCACCCAGCCCGCGGTCCGAGCCACCGCGGCCACCACCTCCGAACAGCGCGTCTCCGCTCTGTCCGTGCCGGGAGTACGGGTGCTCGCGGTGGCCTTCCTCGGGATCGGCGCGGTCTTCGGCGGCATGCAGGTCTCACTGACCGCGTTCACCGAGGAGATCGGCCGGCCCGGCGCGAACGGCCTGCTGTACGGGATCTTCGCGGCTGGCAACATGCTGGCCGGGATCGCCTGCGGCGCCATCGCCTGGAAGAGCGGGCCGCGGCGCAGGCTGATCGCCGGATACGCGGCGCTGACGCTGACCGCTTCGGGGCTGTGGGCGGTGCACTCCGTGCCGCTGCTGGCCGGGCTCGGACTGCTCGTCGGGCTCTCCATCGCACCCGCGCTGATCAGCGGATACACGCTGGTCGAGACACTGGTTCCGGCGTCCGCGCGGACCGAGGCGTTCACCTGGCTGACGGGCTCGATCGCGCTCGGCCAGGCGGCTGCGGTGACGGTCGCCGGACGGCTCGCGGACGCCCACGGCGCGAGCACCGGCTTCGTGGTGCCACTGGTGGGGACCATGCTGGCCCTGGCGACCCTCGTGACCCTGCGTTCGCGGCTGGCACCGAGGGCATCGGGGCGGACCGTGGCACGTGGTATCGGTCACCGAGAGCCGGTCACGGTGGACTGATCCAGCGGAATACGTCACTATGGAGCGTCGTTAGCACTCATTGAGTCAGAGTGCCAGGAGGATCAAGTGCCGACCTATCAGTACCAGTGCACCGAGTGCGGCGAGGGCCTCGAGGCGGTGCAGAAGTTCACCGATGATGCCCTGACCGTGTGCCCGAGCTGCGAGGGACGCCTGAAGAAGGTGTTCTCGGCGGTCGGCATTGTCTTCAAGGGTTCCGGTTTCTACCGGAACGACAGCCGCGGATCGTCGTCGAGCAGCACGCCGTCGTCTTCGTCCGCGAAGACATCCGGTTCCGCTTCGTCTTCTTCGACGGGGTCGGACTCGAAGGCGTCCGCGTCGTCCACCGCGTCCTCCTCTTCCTCGTCGTCGTCCTCCGCGTCGTCGTCGAGCAGTACGTCGGCCGCCTGAGCCGAGGTACGCAGCTTCACACTTCGTCCGAGGGCCCTGCCGATCCGATCGGCGGGGCCCTGGGCATGTGTGGCCCCGCTAGTGTGATCGCATGGTGAACGCAGAGATCGGTGTCATCGGCGGCTCGGGCTTGTACTCCTTCCTGGAGGACGTCACCGAGGTTCGCGTGGACACCCCGTACGGACAGCCGAGCGATTCCCTCTTCCTCGGCGAGATCGGCGGCCGCCGGGTCGCCTTCCTCCCCCGCCACGGACGCGGCCACCATGTGCCGCCGCACCGCATCAACTACCGCGCCAACCTGTGGGCGCTGCGGTCCGTCGGCGTACGTCAGGTGCTCGGCCCGTGCGCGGTCGGCGGGCTGCGCCCGGAGTACGGACCGGGGACGCTGCTCGTACCGGACCAGATGGTGGACCGCACCAAGGCCCGTACGCAGACGTATTACGACGGGGAGACCCGGGCGGACGGGGTGGCGCCGAACGTGGTGCACCTGGGCTTCGCCGACCCGTACTGCCCCGAGGGGCGCAAGGTCGCGCTGGCGTCGGCCCGCGGCAGGGGTTGGGAGCCGGTGGACGGCGGCACGCTCGTCGTCGTCGAGGGGCCGCGCTTCTCGACCCGGGCCGAATCGCGCTGGCATGCGGCGATGGGCTGGTCCGTGGTCGGGATGACCGGGCATCCGGAGGCCGTGCTCGCCCGCGAACTGGGGCTCTGCTACACGACGATGACGCTGGTGACGGACCTGGACGCGGGTGCCGAGGCAGGCGAAGGCGTCTCCCACGGGGAGGTGCTGAAGGTGTTCGCCGCCAACGTGGACCGGCTGCGGTCGGTGCTCTTCGACGCGGTGACCGCGCTGCCCGCGGAGGGGGATCGTCACTGTCCCTGTGCGAAGGCGCTGGACGGGATCGAGACGGGGCTCGAACTGCCGTAGGGGGCTGCCCCGGTGGCGAGCGGGTGACGGAGTTGTCCACATCGTGGGGGCTGTCCACAGGGCTCAGCGGGAATCTCGCGGAAGGCGGAGGGTGAGGGGCGTCGGCGTTCGTCCGGACTCCGCGCTCCTCACGACTGGTGGTGTTGGCCATGTTCCCGCCCGCTTCTGCGACCTCTTCCTCGTCTCATGTACGCCCGTCCGTCCCGGGGCCGCCGGTGCCGGCGCCGGCGCCCTGCGGGGTGCCCCCGTTCGCGCCGTTACGGGTGCGCGGGGGCGGGGGGCGTCGGCTGCGGCGTGCGATGTGGCGGCGGCGTCGCGCGATGGCGGCCGGGCTGGCGCTGACGGCCGCGGCGCTGGCGGCCGCGGGACTGGGCGGCGGTGAGGCGCCGAGCGGTGCCGGGGGCGCGGCAAGTGCCGGGCCCGGAGTGAAGCGACGGCCGGTTCCGCTGGTGTCGGCACCGGTCCGGATCGCGGATGCGGCAACGGTCCGGCTGCTGCGCCCCGGCGACCGCGTCGATGTGATCGCGGCCGAGGGCGCCGGGGGCGATGCCAGAGTGGTGGCCAAGGGGGCCCGGGTGGCGGCGGTGCCGCGGGCGCCGGCCGAGGGCTGGGCCGAGGATCCCGCGGAAGTTCCTGCGGCGGGCGGCGCGCTGGTCGTGCTGTCCGTGCCACGGAGCACGGCCGCGTCGCTGGCGGGCGCGGGGATCTCGGGCCGGCTGGCGGTGACCCTGTGCTGAACCCGACCCACCGCCCTCTGCGCACTGATGCGCCGTCAAGCAACCGGCCGGAAGGCATGCATCGGGTGGTTCTGCCTCGTACTGCCCCAGGTTGCGGAACGGTTCGCTCCGCCTATGGCACACACGGCGGAAGACTCACTCGTGAGCGAGAAGAAGGCCGTCCTGGCGGAGGGCTTCAAGGCCTTCCTGCTGCGCGGCCATGTGATCGACCTGGCGACCGCGGTCGGCATCGGGGCGGCATCCACCGACATCGCGATCGCGATCGTCAAGGGCGTCATCATCCCGCTCGTGGGCGCGTTCGGCACCAGGGATCCGGGGCGCGGGCACGACGAGCAGCTCAGACGTGGTGGGGCGGCTTCTCGTCAAAGAAGCGCGCAAGGTCGGTGGAGCCGTCGCCGACCGGGGCCCGCTCACCCCACCCTCGGTCCGTATCGTCCGCGGACTGCTGGTCCAGTGGATCGTCGAAGATCAGAGCCGGCTTGGGCTTCCTCTGTTCCGGTTGTACGGGGTGTGCCGGCTGTGTCGGTTTCGAATCGCGCGGTCCGGAGGCGGGGGCGGTGCTCATGTCTCCAGGGTACGGCGGCTCTCCCGGGTACGGCAGCTGTCAGCGTTCCTTCGGGTCGAGCATCCAGAGCCCGAGGACGACGGTGAAGGACAGGCAGAGGAAGCCCGCGCCCCACCAAGCCGTTGCGGTGTTGCCCTTCATCCGTCCGTCGACGATGACCGTCAGGCCCCGGAGCCGGCCGATGACCACGGTCATGGCGAGGGTCAGCCGCGCCGTCAGCTTCGCCGCCCGGACGGCGCGCAGTCGGACTTTCGGGCGGCGCGCAGGCCGTGCGACGCGAAGGGACGAGGCGGACGGTGGACCTCCTTGGCCCGCGCCTTCCGAAGCCGTCCGTACGCCTCTCCCTCCGCTGCCTTCCTTGCACTCCCGGTGTCCGCCGGTCAGGGCCCGCACTGACCCGCGGCGCAGGACCCGACCGTCCGGCCGCATGGCCCGGCTCCGGGCTTCACGCCCCTCACACCTGCGGTTGGGTTCGGCACTGTGGCCCACCGTCCACTGGCGAACGCATGCGCAAGAATCTCCGGGAGGCATTCCCCGATCGGGCTGCGCGTCCCGACGCCCGCCCTCGGGGCAGTCTGCTGTGCTGGGGCGTATGCCCCGGATGACTGCTCGCAGCCGCACCGAGGAACACCGCGCCTCGACCCCGCTGGAGCTCTTCTTCGACCTGTGTTTCGTCGTCGCCGTTGCCCAGGCGGGCGGCCGTCTCGTGCACGCCCTCGCCGAGGGGCACCCCGGCGCCGGGATCGCCGGCTATATGGCGGTCTTCTTCGGGATCTGGTGGGCCTGGGTCAACTTCTCCTGGTTCGCCTCCGCGTACGACACCGACGACGCGCTGTACCGCGTGGTCACGTTCGTCCAGATCACCGGCGTGCTCATCTTCGCCGCCGGGGTGCCACGCGCCTTCGACAACGGGGACTGGACGCTCGGCGTCATCGGCTATGTGGTGATGCGGCTCGCACTGACCAGCCAGTGGCTGCGCGTGGCCCATGGCACCGAGGGTGCGGAGCGCACGGTCGCACGCCGGTACGCCACCGGCGTCGTCCTGGCCCAACTGGGCTGGATCGGCATGCTGTCCGTGCCCGCCGGTGCCAACGGCGCCCGTACCGCGGTCTTCGTCGTGCTCGCCCTGTGCGAGCTGGCGGTCCCGGCGATCGCCGAGCGCGACCTCGGGACGAGCTGGCATCCGCACCACATCGGCGAGCGGTACGGGCTGTTCACCATCATCGTGCTCGGCGAGACGATCGCCGCCGCGACGATCGCCGTCCAGGAGGCGGCCGACGAGCACGAAGCGCTCGACGAACTGCTGCCGGTCGCCGCGGGCGGGCTGCTGCTGGTCTTCGCCGCGTGGTGGATCTACTTCGCCGTGCCGATCCACAGCTATCTCCGCGGCAAAAGGCAGGCGTTCCTCTGGGGATACGGCCACTACGTGATCTTCGGCTCCGCCGCCGCGATCGGCTCGGGCATCGAGGTCGCGGTGGAGGAGGTCATCGGCAAGGCGCATGTGTCGACGACGGCCGCCTCGGCCGCCGTGACGGTCCCCGCCGCGGTCTATCTGCTGACGGCGTGGCTGGTCCACGCCCGCCACTTCAAGCGCGACCTCGCGGAGCAACTGGCCCTCCCCCTGGCTGCGGTGGCCATCCTTGGCTGTACGTTCACCGGGAAGTGGGCGGTCCTCGCGGCCGGTTTGGTGGCGGCCGCGACGGTGGCCGTCAGGGTGTCGCTGTCACGACGCACGGCACCGGGCGTACCGGCCGCCGCAGTTCCGCCGAACCGGATGTGAGGAGCACGGGATGACCGGACAGGATGCACAGATTCCGCTGCCACCGGCGACAGGGGCGGTGGACGCGCTGACCGATGTCGCCGGGCTGCGCGTCGGTCATGCGCAGGTGCCGGGCGACGGCGCACTGAGCGGCACCACTGTCGTCCTCGCCCCCGAGGGCGGCGCCGTCGCGGCTGTCGACGTACGCGGCGGTGGCCCCGGCACCCGGGAGACGGACGCACTCGACCCGCGCAATCTGGTGCAGCGGATCGACGCCGTCGTCCTGACCGGCGGCAGCGCCTACGGCCTGGACTCGGCGTCCGGCGTGATGGCCTGGCTGGAGGAGCAGGGGCGGGGTGTGCGGGTCGGCCCCGATCCGTCGCAGGTGGTGCCGGTGGTCCCGGCCGCATGCATCTTCGATCTGGGGCGGGGCGGCGACTGGCGGGCCCGCCCTGACGCCTCGACCGGTCGCGCCGCCGTGGAGGCCGCAGCCGGTACGGAGCCGGGCGCCCCCGTCGCCGAGGGCGGGGTCGGTGCGGGTACGGGCGCGGTCGCCGGTCAGCTCAAGGGCGGCGTGGGCACGGCGAGCGTGCGGCTGCCCTCCGGTATCACGGTCGGCGTGCTGGTCGTGGTGAATGCGGCGGGCTCCGTGGTCGATCCGGTGACCGGGGTGCTGTACGGGGAGTATGGCGCCGCGGAGCCGCCCGTACACCCCGCGGCGGAGATCCACGAAACCGCCGTGCGCCGCCTGGCCGAAGCACGGGAGGCGAACGCGCTCCCCACGCTCAACACCACGCTCGCCGTCGTCGCCACCGACGCGGATCTCACCCGGGCGCAGGCACAGAAGCTCGCGGGCACGGCGCACGACGGGCTGGCTCGCGCCGTGCGGCCCGTACATCTGCTGACCGACGGGGACACGGTCTTCGCGCTGGCCACGGGCGAGCGCCCGCTGCCGCAGGAGAACCCGATCGCTCTGAACGAGCTCCTGGCAGCGGGCGCGGACACCCTGACCCGCGCCGTCGTGAAGGCCGTACGGGCGGCGGAGGGCGTCGACCTCCGCCCGGGCGCAGGCGTCCACCCCTCGTACAGCGATCTCTACGGCCCCCGCTGACCCGCCCGCCGCAGCCGGGTGCCCACCGACTCGCCATCCGCAGAAGGAAGTTCGGGCGAATCGCCAGGAACCTTCCGCACGCGTCATACGTTTTCAGGAACCCCGGTCACGATGTCAGACCCAGGGACTACGTTAAGCACGCATCAAGTAACACGCGGCGACGGCCTGGAGACAGCACCTTGAGCGATCCGTACGAGACAACCGAGCAGCATCTCGACCGACTCCTACGACGGGCACTCAACTCTTTCGACCTGCCCGACTGCACGGTCGATCGGCTCGGGACCGCGCTGGCCCACAGCAGTTCCCTGCACTCCTCGCACCACAGTTCCGTGCTGCATCGCGAAACCTACCGGCACACCTACCTGCTGGCCGACGGCTCCGCGCTCACCTTGTGGGAGCTGGTCCACAGCACCGCCGGGGATGCGGCGGACCCTCGGTCGCGGAGGCAGCCCGTTTTCCAGCGCCACGAGTTGTACGACGACGAGGCGGACGTCCAACTCGCTTCCGCCCGGCTGTCCGGCAGCTTCTCCGACGTACCTGCGTTCGGCGAGGACAGCCCGCAGGCCGACCTGGAGATACTGACGGTCCTGATGGCCACTCCACCGGCCCCGCTGCCCCGGATGTACGCGCCGGACAACTCCGCGGACCACGCCCGCCGGGTCCTGCGCCGCGCGGAGAACAGCGACGTTCCGGGCGAGGCGACCGCGCGCCTCCTGCGGGCCGCCTTCGCCCACCACATCACCCAGATCTTCGGCAGGCAGTGCCGGGTCGACGGGCGGGACGCCGGATTCACGCTGTACGAGCACGCGTTCCTGCTCCTCGACGGCAGTGAGACGAGCCTCTGGGAGGTCGAGCACACGGCGACGCCGGACGGTCGCCACATGTGCGAGGTGTACGGGGACGAGAAGACGGCACGCGAGGCCATGGAGAGCCGCACGCGCATCTGCTGACCGCTGCGCTGCCCGCCGCCGCCCGTTCGCCGAGGGAGACTGCCGCCGAGCCGCACGCAAAGGTGCCCGCGCCCCCGAGGGGGTGCGGGCACCTTTGCGTGCGGGCAGACACCCTCAGGACGTCAGCACGGGCTCCTTGGCCACCTCGCCCGGCTCACCGTCGGCGACCTGGAGATCCTCGCCGCCCTCCAGGTGCCGGCGCGGCCGCGCGGGCAGCGCGAACATCACCAGGAAGATCACCACGAGCACCCCGGCCACCCACCAGAGCGAGTGCTGGAACGCCTCGGCGAACGCCGGACCCACCGCGTCCGGCGCCAGCCGGTCACTGATCGACCCGAAGAAGACGACCGAGACCAGGCCGAGCCCCAGCGCGTTGCCCATCTGCTGCACGGTGTTGATCAGCCCGGACGCCGACCCCGAGTGCTCCTTCGGCACCTCGGACAGCACCACGTCCGTCAGCGGGGCCACGATCAGCCCCATCCCGATCCCCATGACCACCAGCGGCAGAGCCATCTGCCAGGGCGCGATGGACATGCCGTACCGGTCGGACTCCCAGATGTAGATCAGCAGGCCGGCGACCATCAGGAGCGCACCCGCCTGCAGCACCTTGCGGCCGAACCGGGGCACCAGCTTCTGCACGGAGATCCCGGCGGCGAACGAGACGGCGATCGAGAACGGGATGCCCGTCGTGCCGGCCCGCAGCTCGCTCCAGCCGAGGCCGATCTGCATGTACAGCGTCCAGACCAGGAAGAAGATGCCGAGGCCGATACCGAAGGTCAGCTGGACGGCGATGCCCGCCGCGAAGCTCTTGACCCGGAACAGTGAGAGTTCGACGAGCGGCGAACCGTCCTTGCGTGCCTTCCCCCGCTCGAACAGCACCAGGATCAGGAACACCACCACGCTGCCGATCATCGACGCGTACCCCCACAGCGGCCAGCCCAGCTCACGCCCCCGGGTCAGCGGGTAGAGCAGCATCAGCAGCCCCAGCGTCACCAGTGCGACACCGACCAGGTCGAGGCGGAGCGCCTTCGGCGCCTTGGACTCGGTGATGAACTTCCGGCCCAGGACCAGCCCCGCGATGCCGACCGGCAGGTTGATCAGGAAGATCGGCCGCCATTCCAGACCGGCGATGTTCCACTCGGTGAGCAGCGCGCCCAGCAGCGGTCCCAAGACCGCGCCGAGGCCGACGACCGCGCCGAAGAGACCGAAGACCTTGCCGCGCTCGTGCGCCGGGAACGTGGCGTGCACGATCGACAGCACCTGCGGGACCATCAGCGCCGCCGTGCCGCCCTGCAGGATGCGGGAGGCGACCAGCATCTCCGGGTTCGCGGCGAAGCCACAGAGCGCCGAGGCCAGCGTGAAGCCGCCGATGCCGATGAGGAAGATCCGCTTGCGGCCGTGGATGTCGCCGAGCCTGCCGCCGGTGATCAGACCGGCCGCGAACGCCAGGGCGTATCCGGCGGTGATCCACTGGATCGAGCTGAACGAGGCACCGGTGTCCCGCTGGATGCTCGGGATGGCGATGTTGACGATCGTGACGTCGACCAGGTCCATGAAGGCCGCGGTCATCACGATGGCGAGCGCGAACCACCGGCGCCGGTCCGACGGGTCCGAGGACACGGCGGGAGCGGCCGCCGTGGACGGCAGAGGGGATTCGGAAGAATTCATACGTGGACGGTAGAGGTCCATTAGGTCAGATCATGACCCAATGGACGGGCATCCTGGATCCATGACCGATACGCCGGCACGACTGCTGAATCTGCTGTCGCTGCTCCAGACACCGCGTGAGTGGCCGGGCAGCGAGCTCGCCGAGCGGCTCCGGGTCAGCCCGCGCACCATCCGGCGCGACATCGACCGGCTCCGCGATCTCGGCTATCCCGTCGAGGCCTCGCGTGGCTCGGTCGGCGGCTATCGCCTGGTCGCGGGCGCCGCCATGCCGCCGCTGCTCCTCGACGACGAGGAGGCGGTGGCCATCGCGGTGGGGCTGCGAGCGGGCGCCGGGCATGCCATCGAGGGGGTCGACGAGGCGTCCGTGCGGGCGCTGGCCAAGCTGGAACAGGTGCTGCCGTCACGGCTACGGCACCGGGTCTCGGTCCTGCAGAACGCGACGGTGCCGCTGGCCCGCGGCGACGGTGCGACCATCGACCCGCAGACACTGACGGTGATGGCGGCGGCGGTCACCGGACAGGAGCGACTGCGGTTCACCTACCGGGCGGGGGACGGCGCCGAGACGAAGCGGCTGGTAGAGCCGTACCGGCTGGTGAGCACGGGGCGACGGTGGTACCTCGTGGCGTACGACCTGGGGCGCGAGGCGTGGCGTACGTTCCGCGTCGACCGGGTGAGCGAGCCGTTCGCCACAGGGGCCCGCTTCACCCCGCGCGAGCTGCCCACGGGCGACGCCGCGGAGTTCCTCGCCGGCTCCATCCAGCGCCGGCAGCCGGAGCTGGCGGTCGAGGTGAGCTTCGCGGCCCCGGCGGAGTTCGTCACCGCCCGGCTGCCCTCGGTGTTCGGCCCACTGGAGCCGACCGGCGAGCACAGCTGCCGGCTGCGTGCGGTCATGGCGGACTCGCTGGAGTGGGTGGCGCTCCGACTGGCGCTGGTCGACTGCGAGTTCACCGCTCACGAGCCGCCGGAACTGGTGGCACACCTGAGTGAGCTGGGTGCCCGCCTGACCCGCGCGACCGCTCCGTCCGAGTCACCACCGGCGGAGCGGCGCGCACAGCCCGGCGCAAAAGAATGAGCCCCGGCGCCAGGGGGGGTGGGCGCCGGGACTCAGCTCAGGGGGTCCGTACGAAGCGACCCATATCGGAGGCTACTGGACGCGGGGTCACGCCGCAGCGTCAAAACCCGTGTCGTGGGCCATTCGCTTCAGTTCGAGCAGCGCGTGCTTCTCGATCTGACGGATCCGCTCCCGGGTCAGCCCATGCTGCTTGCCCACCTCGGTGAGGGTCCGCTCACGGCCGTCCTCGATGCCGTACCGCATTCGGATGATCGACGCGGTGCGGTGGTCGAGCTTGCCGATCAGGTCCTCCAGCTCCTCGCTGCGCAGCAGCGTCATGACGGACTGCTCGGGCGACACCGCGGAAGTGTCCTCCAGCAGATCGCCGAACTGGGTCTCACCCTCGTCGTCCACGGACATGTTGAGACTGACCGGGTCGCGGGCCCAGTCGAGGACGTCACCGACGCGCGTGGGCGTGGAGTCCAGCTCTGCGGCTATCTCCTCGTGCTCCGGGTCACGCCCGTGCTCACGGTTGAACTCGCGCTGCACACGGCGGATCCGGCCGAGCTCCTCCACCAGGTGGACGGGGAGTCGGATCGTACGGGACTGGTCGGCTATGGATCGGGTGATGGCCTGGCGGATCCACCACGTCGCATACGTGGAGAACTTGAAGCCCTTGGCGTAGTCGAACTTCTCGACCGCACGCACCAGGCCTGCGTTTCCTTCCTGAATCAGGTCCAGCAGCGGAAGACCTGCCCGCGGGTAACGGCGGGCTACAGCAACCACCAGTCGGAGGTTGGAACGGATGAAGATGTCCTTGGCGCGCTCGCCCTCGGCGACCAGCGCCTGCAGCTCCTCACGCGTCGCTCCACCGGCTTCGCTCTCCACCACACCGTCGAGGATCTGCCGCGCATACACGCCCGCCTCGACGGTCTGCGACAGTTCGACTTCCTTGGCGGCATCGAGCAGCGGCGTGCGCGCGATTTCGTCCAGGTACATGCCGACCAGGTCGCGATCGGCGATCTCTCCGCCCGCGGCGCGAACACTGCTTGCCCGGTTGGTCCCGCCACTGGCGGACGAACGACGGGCGACGGCACGGGTTGCCATGCGTGCTCCCTTGCTGAGTAGGTCGCGACACCCTCTCGGGTGCCCTGCATCCGATGGAAACAACGACTGGAATCCGGACAGAATTCCCATGGCTTGCATTCATTTTCGCGATCATGCAGTACCCTGTCCGGCTGCGAGGGGAGTGCACGTGTCGGAGTTCGGCACAGAGGTGCAGGTCAGGCCCGGCATCGAGGGCGATCTGGTGGCTCTCACGGACATCTACAACCATGACGTACGTGAGACGCCCTCACATTCGATACCGTCCCGTTCACACCCGAACAGCGGCTGCCGTGGCTGCGCTCCCACCCTGAAGACGGCCCGCACCGCCTTCTGGTTGCTCAGGATGTCCGCATTGTCGGCCCCGCATCAATCCTGGGATACGCCACCAGCAGTGCCTTCCGCCCCAAGGCGGCATACGCCACGTCGGTCGAGGTGAGCGTGTACTGCGCGCCGTGGGCCACCACACGCGGGATCGGCACCCTCCTCTACACGTCACTCTTCGAGGCACTCGCCGACGAAGACCTGAACCGCGCGTACGCAGGCATCACCCAGCCCAACGACGGCTCGGTCGCACTGCACAAACGCTTCGGCTTCCACCATGTCGGTACGTACGCCGAGGTGGGCCGGAAGTTCGACACGTACTGGGACGTGGCCTGGTACGAGAAGCGGCTGGGGCCGGAGACCTAGGACCCGACGGGGTCGCGAAGTAGGTCCGCAGCCCGTTACCGGCGGCGGGCCCCGCTCCTAGCGTGTTCCGGCATGACCGACACGACAGGCAGGACAGACTCGGTAAGCGCACCGGGCCCGGCACCGGTCGACCCCACCGGCACACTCGACGAGGCGCTGGACCGGCTCCACGCCGCGGGTCCCGAGCGCGACGGCTGGCTGAGCAACCACGGCCCGATGGCCGTCGAGGCGCTCGTACGGCACGGCCAGGCACCGGCCGTCCACCGCTGGCTCGACTACTACAGCCACAAGCTGGAGGACATGCCGGCCCCCGCGACCCGGATCACCGCGGAGAACTGGCACGACGCTCTGGGCGACCCGCGGAGGATCGCCGACTGGACGATGTTCTTCGCGCAGGAGACGGCCGGGCGCCCCTGGCAGGACGTCCTCACCGAATGGTGGCCGCGGCTGCTGCCGGGCATCGCCGCGGGCGCCACCCACCCCGTGATCCGGGTCGGCCACGCCGTACGCACCCTGCTCGGCGGCGAAACGAACGCACCCCGGGTCACCGAGCTCGCACACGGCCTGGGCTACTGGGCCGCCCGCCACCAGCCGCTGCCCGCGCTGAACCCACCGGCCTCGCTCGTGCCCGCGCCGAGTGCCGCGGCCGCACTGAACGCCGTACCGCCGGTGGCCGACCAGAGCGGCGGCATCCGCGACCGGCTGGCGCGGCTCACCACGTTCCCGCTGTGGCCGGAGCAGTACGCGGACGACCCGGACGTGGCACGTGCCAGGCTGGCGGAACTGGTCAGGGCTGCGACCCACCGCTACGCCACCCACGGCCATGGCGAACCGATCATGCTGGTGCACGCCGCGACGGCACCCAACGCCGTGCTGCGTACGCTGCCCGCCCTCCCCCGTGAACTGTGGCCGCAGAGCCTGGCCGCCGCCTGGGCCGCGAGCGCCGCGGTCACCGCCGCGTACAGCCCGGCCGACCCCGTCCCGTGCACCGCGGCGCCGTCGGCAGCCTCCGCGGACGAGATCTTCGCGCGGGCGGCGGCACACGGCAACGACCACACCATCAAGTTCACCGACACCGCACTGGACGTCGGTGACACGACGGCCCTGGCCGCCGCGCTCTGCTCGATCGAACTGAACCCTCCGGCCCTCTGACCACTCAGCCGAACTGCACCGACCGCTTCGCGAGCCCCATCCAGAACCCGTCGATGATGCTGCGCCCTTGATCCAGCTCGCCCTCCGAGGCGCCCAGGGTGACGAAGAGCGGCGCGAAGTGCTCGGTGCGGGGGTGGGCCAGCCGCCCGGCCGGGGACTTGCGCTCGAAGTCCAGCAGCGCGTCGATGTCCTGCGCCTGCAGCGCCCGGTGCCCCCAGTCGTCGAACTCCACCGACCAGCCGGGGTTGCCGCCGCCCGCGTGCCGCAGGGCTGCCAGGTTGTGGGTGAAGAAGCCGCTGCCGACGATCAGGACGCCCTCGTCGCGCAGGGGCGCGAGCTTGCGGCCGATGTCCATCAGCTTCTGCGGGTCCAGCGTCGGCATGGAGATCTGGAGTACGGGGATGTCGGCGCCCGGGAACATCTCCACCAGCGGGACGTACGCCCCGTGGTCGAGCCCGCGGTCCGGGATGTCCTGGACCGGCATACCGGCGCCGCGCAGCAGCTTGCGCACGCTCTCCGCCAGCTGCGGGGCTCCCGGGGCTGCGTACTGCACGCGATAGTAGTGCTCCGGGAAGCCCCAGAAGTCGTAGACGAGCGGGACGGGCTCGGTGGCGCCGAGGGCAAGCGGAGCCTCCTCCCAGTGGGCGGAGACCATGAGGATCGCGGTGGGGCGCGGCAGCTCGGCGGACCAGGCGGCCAGCTGGCCGGGCCAGACCGGGTCGTCGGCCAGCGGCGGCGCACCGTGGGAGAGATAGAGGGCGGGCATGCGCTCCGCGGTGACAGTCATGACACTCCCCATCCACTACTGCTCGAAGCACGTCTTCTGCGGCGGCGGGATCGGCTTATTGAAGCTTCAAGTTCCCACTCCAGGAAACCATAGCCGCATCTAGTTCAACTTTCAAGAAAAGGTCGTACAGTGGAGTCATGACCACGGCATCCACCGGCGCGACCCGCTGGCTCTCCGACGAAGAACAGAGCGTTTGGCGCGCCTACCTCCACGCAACCACGCTCCTGGAGGACCACCTCGATCGCCAGCTCCAACGCGATGCCGGTATGCCGCACATCTATTACGGGCTGCTCGTCCAGCTCTCCCAGGCGCCCGGCCGCCGGATGCGGATGACCGAGCTGGCCAAGGACGTCAAGATCACCCGCTCCCGGCTCTCGCACGCCGTCGCCCGGCTGGAGCGGAACGGCTGGGTGCGCCGCGAGGACTGCCCGTCCGACAAGCGCGGGCAGAACGCGGTCCTCACCGACGAGGGGTACGAGATGCTCCGCCGATCCGCGCCGGGCCATGTCCGCGCCGTACGCCAGGCGATGTTCGACCGGCTCACACCGGAGCAGGTGCGCACGTTCGGCGAGATCATGCAGGTCATCGCCACCGGCCTGGAGCCGGAGGGTACGGACGCCGACCTGCCCTGGCTCCGCTGAGCCGCCCTCGCGCACCGATACGGGTCTGCCCCGGTTCCGCCGAGCGGAACCGGGGCAGACCCGTGTTCACATCACTTCGCCTCGCGCGTCCCGCGTCAGTGCGCGACGACCGGCACCTTGAACTCGTCCTCGACGCCATCGGCGTCACCGGAGCCCGAGCCGACCGGGGCGGCCGACGGACGCCCGGCGTTGATGAACGTCACCGCGATCACGGAAGCCGCCACCAGGATGCCGACCGCCCACCAGATGGCACCGGTGAAGCCGTGCACCATCGACTGCAGCTTCAGCAGCTGCGGGTCGGTTGCGCCGAGCGCGGCGTGCGAGGTGGCGTACGCCGTCGTGGCCGAGGCGGCGACGGTGTTCAGCAGCGCGGTACCGATCGCGCCGCCGACCTGCTGCGAGGTGTTGACCATCGCGGACGCGACACCCGAGTCCCGCGGCTCGACCCCGTGCGTGGCCAGCGACATGGCCGGCATGAACGCCGTACCCATGCCCAGACCCAGCAGGAGCTGCCCCGGGAGGATGAGCGCCGCGTACGAGGAGTCGACCTCCAGCTGCGTCAGCAGCAGCATGCCCACGGCGGCGGTCAGAAAGCCCGGGCCCATCAGCTTGCGGGCCGGGACCCGCGTCATCAGCCGTGCGCCGATCTGCGTCGAACCGGTGATCATGCCCGCGATCATCGGGAGGAAGGCGAAGCCCGTCCTGATCGGCGAGTAGCCCCTCACGACCTGCAGGTAGTACGTCAGGAAGAGGAACAGCCCGAACATCCCGATGACGGCCAGACCCAGCGAGAGGTAGACGCCGGCGCGGTTACGGTCCATCAGCACGCGGAGCGGCAGCAGCGGCGACGCGACCTTGGCCTCGGTCAGGACGAACGACAGGAGCAGCACACCGGAGGCGACGAACATGCCGATGGTCAGCGGGTCCGACCAGCCGGAGGACTCGGCACGGGTGAATCCGTACACCAGCGAGACCAGACCCAGTGCGGAGAGGACCACACCCGGGATGTCGAGCGAGGAGCGGTTACGGCTGCCGGCCGGCTCACGGATCACGAAGTACGCGCCCGCGGCGGCGATGACGGCGAACGGGATGTTGACGAAGAACGTCCAGCGCCAGTTCAGCGTCTGGGTGAGGAAGCCGCCGAGGATCAGGCCTACGGCGCCACCGCCACCGGCGATCGCCCCGTAGATGCCGAACGCCTTGGCGCGCTCCTTGGCTTCGGTGAACGTCACAGCGAGCAGCGAGAGTGCGGCCGGGGCGAGCAGGGCGCCGAAGGCGCCCTGGAGCGCACGCGAGCCGAACAGCATGCCCTGGTTCTGCGCCGCGCCACCGAGCGCGGAGGCCAGCGCGAAGCCGATCAGACCGACGACAAAGGTGCGCTTACGGCCCCAGAGGTCGGCGATCCGGCCGCCGAAGAGCAGCAGTCCGCCGAAGGCGAGGGCGTAGGCCGTGATGACCCACTGCTTGTTGGCATCGGTGATGCCGAGGGCCGTCTGCGCGTGCGGCAGCGCGATGTTCACGATCGTGGCATCGAGCACGACCATCAGCTGCGCGAGCGCGATGAAGGCCAGTGCTTTCCAGCGGTTGGGGTCGGGAAGTGGGATATCAGCTGTTTTTGACATGGGAGTAGCCACCTAAGGACGCGCGTGGACGCAAGGAGTCGTGAACTGTGATCCGTGACCGTGAAGACGTGCACCCGGTCAGCGGTGAGGGTGGGAGAGGTGAGGGTGGTGGACGTGGACGTGAGGTAAGTCGGGTGGTGAGGGCATGGCGGACACGCGGCCCGGAGCCCGTCTCAGGAACCGGGCACGGGCGTCATGAGCGACGCCGCAGAACCTCCAAGGTCGCTGCCGTCCCGGGCAGTACGGACCGGGCCGGAGCCTCCAGGCCGTCCAGGAACAGCTGAAGATGACGGTGGGCGAAGCGATCGATGCCCTGGCAGGCGATGCCGGGCAGCGGCCGGATGAGCTGGGAGAGGCCGACCAGTACGTCACCGACGGCGATGTCGGTGCGCAGGCGCCCCGCGGACATGGCGCGCGCCACGAGCCCTTCGACGGCCTCTTCGAAGCGGCGACGCTCGGCGAGCAGTTCGGGATGGTCCCTGTCGAAGTTGCCGGACAGCATCGGGCAGAGCGCGCCGATGCGTTCGTCGGCCGCCGCGTGCACGAAGCGGCAGAGCGCGGCGAAGGGGTCGGCTTCCTCGGCCATCGCCTCTTCGGCGCGTTCGGTGGTGCGGGAGGTGACCGAGAGGACGACCTCATGGATGAGTGCTGCGCGGTCGGGGAAGTTCCGGTAGAGCGTGGCGTTGCCGACGCCTGCACGGCGGGCCACCTCGTCGAGCGGCACATCCGGCCCGAACTCGACGAACATATCGCGCGCGGCCGTGACGATCCGCTCCCGGTTGCGCAGCGCGTCGGCCCGCGGGCGGGTCGTACGGCGCGGCACGGTTCCGGCGGCGGGGCGGGCAGCGGTTTTCACGAGACGGTCCTTCTCTTCCGGGTCTTCCTGGTCGTGCAGCTCCTGCGATGGCCCCCGCGCGCACAACGTCGGGCAAACGGGGACCGCCTCCCCGTTCAGCGGGGACACCAGGTTCAAACGGGGAATCCATCCCCGGTTATTTCCCCGCCCCGCTGTGACCTGGGTCACATCACACTGGCGGGAAATTACACCGATCGGCGCACCCAGCGCGCGGCGCCGTTCCGCCCGCCCGAGGGTGATCAGAGAGCGCAGTCAGGGTCGGCCGACTGCCGCGGACCCCGAAGGCGCCTCTATGCAGCAGCCCCGCCGCCGGATACGCAACCAGCGCCACCCGGTCGCACTGGCGGGGGCAAGCGCCCTGGTCATAGGGGCACTGGCCTCCGCCAGCGGCACGCTCTTGCCGCCCGGCAACGCCGGCGAGGGGCCGGTGGCCAGCACCGAGGCGGCAGGGGTCGGCCCGTGTCGGATAGCCGCGACGATGGGCGTGCAGATGTCGGAGGGTATGCCGACACCGACGGGGTACGCCCATTCCACGGGCCAGGTCCACGCACTGAACCTGATGATCGACTTCCCGGACGCGCCGGGAACGGAGTCGGCGATGAAACGGTTCGCCGAATTCTTCCCGCAGACCGCCAGCTGGTTCCGCACCAGTTCGTACGGCCGGCTCATCTACCGGCCCGACGCCCCCGTGAAGAGCTGGCTCCGGATGCCTCTGCCGTTCTCGGCGTACGGGATAGGGCGCGGCTCACCGTACGAGCCGGGCTACCGGCACCTGGTCCAGGACATCGTGGCCCTCGCCGGCCCGAAGGTGCACTTCGGCGCGTACGACCTGATCAACATCCTGGTCACACCGAACGCCGGGCCCCCCGCCCTGGACACCGTCCTGTCCGTGACCTTCTCCGGCAACGACGACGCACCGCTCGCAGACGGTGCCCCGCTCTCCAACACGTCCTTCATCTACAGCCGCCAGGACGACGGCTCGGGCTCGTACGCACAGACCGGCTACCGCGTCCTGCCGCACGAGAACGGCCATATCTTCGGCCTGCCCGACCTCTACACCGTGGAGGGCGGCGGTTCGGTCGGGCACTGGGACATCATGTCCGAGGACTGGGGGGCCAACAACGACTTCCTCGGCTGGCACAAGTGGAAACTCGGCTGGCTCGACAAGAACCAGGTCAGCTGCGCGTCCAAGCCAGGCACCACCGATCACGTCCTCACACCCCTTGCCACCCGGGGCGGCCGGAAGCTGGCCTTCGTGCCGCTGACCGCGGAGTCCGGCTACGCGGTGGAAGTACGGACCCAGGCGGGCAACGACCAGGCGGTCTGCCGACCCGGCGTGCTGATCTACAAGGTCAGGTCCGACGTCGACACAGGGCAGGGTCCGATCTCCATCGTGGACAGCACCAAGGACAGCGGCGGCTGCACACGGCTGCCCAATGTGCATGCCGAGCTCTCCGACGCCCCGTTCCAGCCCGGCCAGAGCTTCACCGACCGGACCAACGGCATACACATATCCGTCGTCGACAAGGACTCCAGGGGGAACTACCGGGTCCGCGTCACCCGCCTCTGATCACGCCCCTCCTCGCTGCGCCTCAGACCGACCGGCAAGAGGGGGGCGGACCTCCTCGTCGACCACCCTGCGCAGCTCACGCTTGAGGATCTTCCCGGTCGGGTTCCGGGGCAGTTGGTCGTCCCGCACGAGGACATGGGCCGGGACCTTGAAGGCGGCCAGGCTCCGCCCGACGTGCGCCCGCAGCTCGTCGGCCGTGACGGTGGCACCGGGCCGCAGCCGGACAACCGCCGCGACCTCCTCGCCCAGGACCGGATGCGGCACTCCCAGCACCGCCGCGTCCTCGACGTCCGGGTGGTCGTGGAGCGCGGCCTCGACCTCCACGCAGTACACGTTCTCGCCGCCACGGATCACCATGTCCTTGATCCGGTCGACGATGGTGACCCGCCCGTCGCGCACCAGCGCGAGATCGCCGGTCCGGAACCAGCCGTCCGTGAACGCCTCGGCCGTCGCCGCCTCATCGCGCCAGTAGCCACGGACCAGCGACTGGCCGCGCAGCCACAGCTCGCCGATCTCCCCCTCGGGCAGCGCCTCGCCCGCCGGACCGGTGATCCGCACCTCGGTGGCGGGTGTCGGCCGGCCGACACTGCCCGGGTGGAGCCGGTAGTCGGCGCCGAAGTTGGCCAGGACGCCGCCACTGGTCTCGGTCAGGCCGTAGCCGTTGCGCGGCTCGATCCGCTCGCCGTAGCGGGCGGTGAGCCGTGCGACCAGGTCGGGCGGGGCGGCGGCGCCACCGGTGCTCAGCATCTGGAGGCTCTCCAGCCGGTCGTCCGCACGCTCGGCGGCGGCGAGCAGCTGAAGGGCGGTGGCCGGGACTCCGGCGAAGTGCGTGACGCCGTGCTCCCGGATCAGCCGGAGCGCCTCCTCGGCGTCCCACTTCCGCACGACCACGAGCGAGCCGCCTGCCGCCATCGCCGCGTAGAAACCGGTGAACGCGGCGACATGAAAGAACGGGAAGGTCATCAGCGTGACAGGAGCGGGCCCCTGTCCCGGGATGACCCCGCGGCCCAGCGCGGAAGCGGCCGCATGGAACCGCGGGTTGAGTGCGGCCCCCGCCTGGGCGAGCTGGGTGGCGACAACACCCTTGGGCCGCCCCGTGGTGCCCGAGGTGTACATGATCGTCGCGTCGTCCTCGGGCCGGATCTCGACCTCGGGTGGTGCGGCGAACGGGTCGGGCGCGGGCAGGTCCTCGTACCGCTCGCCCCCCTCCGGCACCGTGCCGTCCCGGTGGTGGAAGACGACGACGCGCGCCCCGGCCTTCTCCGCCCAGGCGGCAACCCGCGACAGCCGCTCACCGTCCACCAGCAGCACCCGCGGCTCGCAGTCGTCGAGCGCGTAGGCGAACTCGCCCTCCGTCCACCAGGCGTTGAGCGGTACGGCGACCAGACCGGCCAGTTGCGCGGCCCAGAAGGCGATCTGCCACTCGGGGTGATTGCGCATCGCGACAACGGCCCGGTCGCCGGGGCGGAGCCCGTACTCCTCGGCCATCCGGCACGCCAGTGCGGATGCGGCGGCGAAGAACTCCCCGTACGAATAGCTGCGCTCGGCGCCGATCAGGAACGGCTGGTCCCCGAAGGCCCAGGTGGTCTCGACGAACTCACGGAGCGTCCTGGGCCCGCTCGCATAGATGAACGAACCCGCCTGCACGCCGTCCTGTGCCCGCACGACAGCGAACGGCGCCCCGGGCCCGGTGAGCGCGGCGTCGATTCGGGCGGCGGACGCTGCGGCAGCGGCGGGCGATTCGGCGGAGGGCGGGGAAGCTGTGGACGCGGCGGCGGGGGTCGGATCGGGGTGCGGCACGAACGACCTTTCCAAGCGCCTGCTCAGGACTCCGCGACGCTATGCCTGCCCCCATCCCCCGTCAAGACACCGCCCCGCCCCACGCTCCCCCTTCACCTGCCCCGCCGCACGCCTCCCTCTATGCCTTGCCGGTCCGGGGCAGCAGCTTCATCTCGTCGGCCACCACCCGCTCGGTGACGGTGGCACGCGCGGTGGCCGTGTCGGGCAGTTCACGGCGGCGTATCACCACCCCCGCTCCGGCGAACGCGTGCTCGTCCGGTGGCCACCACCAGCGTGTGGCCGAGGGCTGCTACTCGGCGGGGACGATCAGGCCGTAGTGGCCGTCGTAGCGGTGGTACAGCACGTTGCCGCGGCCGGTGCTGTCGTCGGCGAAGAACACGAACGAAAACCCGGCGACCTCCAGCCGCTGTTTCGCCTCGGCCACGGTCATCCGGGGCGCCGGCAGCTCGCTGACGGTCAGCGGTACGGCAACGCTGCCGACCAACTGCGGGCGGGGGTGCACCTGGGCGAGCCGGTAGCCGGTCGGCCCAGAGCGGTAGAGCACGCTGTCCTCACCGGAGTCGGCGTCGGTGAACAGATGGAAGCCGTAGTCCATCCACTCCAGCTCGAAGGCCGCTTCGTCCGGTGCCTCCCGGGCGAGGGAGAAGGACTTGTGGCGGACGACCTGCCGCTCCTCCACCGGTCGCGGACAGTAGTCGGGGCGGTGGGTGGGTTCACTGCCGTGCCGCCACTCGTGCCCGCCGGGGACGGGCGTCCGGCCGCGGCGGGCCTACCAGCGCTCGGCCAGCCGGGCCAGCCTTTCTGCCAGCCGGTCCTGGAGCAGGTCGACAGCCTGGGTGACGGTCTGCCCCGCAACGTGCGCGCGGGCAGGTCGGCCGTTGACGTCCACGTTGGCCTGGGCGATCACCGGCTGCTCCACCGCCGGGTTTGCCATGCGGGTCAGTCTCACCCGGGCGAACAGAACCGGCTCCCTCGTCTGGCCGAGGACGGCCTGGATCTTGTCCCGCGCGTACCCGGCCGCGTCCGGTGGCAGCTGCCCGCGGGTCTCCACCTGAACCTCGAGGGCCTGCTGCGGTGCGGATCGTTTCATGGCAACCTCCCGAAAGTGGCACTTTCTAGACTTATCACCCACGGTCTGTGTGTGGAGGGCCGAGGACCCTCGGTCCTGAGTGGCCGATTTCTCCGGTCGAGGACCGTGCGTGACCAGGCCCCGACTCGGTGCGTTCGGTCCTGCCGATGGCGGAGAGGTCGTTGATCCTGGAAGTGGGACGCCCACCTGCGATGTCTCTTCGAATTGCAGGAACGGTCTCGCCCGAGGTTCGTCCTTCCGCCAAGGGAGCCGTCCGGTGATCACATCAGCTCGTCTGCCAGGCCGGCATCTGTCACGCTCGGCCAAACCGGGGCCCCCGCGCGAGGCGCCCAAGCCGCCAACGCCTTCCCCGGGGCCTTCCTGGTCTCGTTGGCTGCTGCCCGTCGCCGCGTTGGTCCTGCTGCTCGTGGTGCTGCTGCGAACTCCCTCCCCCCAGGGGGGCGCGTCGCTGTCGTACAGCGAGTTCGTCGGCAAGGTGAGCGTCGGCCAGGTCAAGACGGTCGATATCGACGACAAGGGCGCCATCAAGGGAACCCTCAAGGACGGCAAGCAATTCACCACGCGGATACCCACCGCTTTGGACAACAGCCGCCTGGAGCAGGAGTTGCAGTCCGAGAACGTGGAGATCACCGCGTCCCGGAGCAGCAACGGCAGCCCCCTCGGGACACTGCTGGTGCTGTTCCTGCCGCTTCTGTTCATCGTCGCTCTGTTCATGTGGACCGGCCGCCAGGCGACAAGGACACTGGGCGGGGGGCTCAGTGCCATCGGGCGGGCCCGCGCCAAGATCATCGAGGCCGAGCGGCCGACCACCCGCTTCGAGGACGTCGCGGGCTACGGGGGCGTCAAACAGGAGATCAGCGAGATCGTCGACTTCCTGCGCAGCCCCGAGCGCTACGCGGTCGCGGGAGCCAAGGGACCACGCGGTGTGATCATGGTGGGCCCGCCGGGCACGGGCAAGACCCTCATCGCCCGCGCGGTGGCCGGTGAGGCGGAGGTCCCGTTCCTGTCGGTGACCGGCTCGGCGTTCGTCGAGATGTTCGTCGGTGTCGGGGCCTCCCGGGTGCGCGACCTGTTCGCCGAGGCGCGCAAACGGGCCCCCTCGATCATCTTCATCGACGAGATCGACGCCGTCGGCAGCCGTCGCGGCGGGGCTGCCCGGCTGGGCGGCAACGACGAACGCGAGCAGACCCTCAACCAGCTCCTTGCCGAGATGGACGGCTTCGACCAGGGCAGCGGCATCGTCGTCCTGGCCGCGACCAACCGGCCCGAGGCCCTCGACCCGGCGCTGCTGCGCCCCGGCCGCTTCGACCGGCACGTGACCGTGCCGCTGCCCAACCAGGCCGAACGGGCGGCCATCCTGTCCGTCCACGCCCGCGGCAAGACCCTGGCACCGGACGTCGACTGGGACACCGTTGCCCGGGCCACGCCCGGCTTCTCCGGCGCTGACCTCGCCAATCTGGTCAACGAGGCCGCCATCAATGCCGTCCGGGCCGGGGGCGTCGTCATCGATGCCCAGGGCCTCGGCGACGCCCGCGACCGGCTGCTGCTGGGGCGGCGGGAGTCCACAAACGCCCTGCTGCCCGAGGAAAGGCACTCCGTGGCCGTCCACGAATCCGGACACGCGCTCATAGCGGCCCTGTGCGAGCACGCCGACCCGGTCGCCAAGGTCACCATCCTGCCCTCCGGGCCTTCGCTGGGTGCCACTGAGCAGCTCCCGGAGGCCGAACGGCACTTGTACAGCGAGGGCTATCTGACCGACCTGCTGACCGTCCGGCTCGGCGGCCGCGCGGCCGAACTGGTCGTCTTCGGCGAGGGCTCGACCGGTGCCGCCGACGACCTGGCCGGCGCCACCCAGCTCGCCGCCCGCATGGTCCGCGAGTTCGGCCTGTCCCCGGCCCTCGGCCCCATCGGATACGGCTCCGGAGCCTCCCGCTACCTTGGCGGCGAGAGCACCGAAGAGACATTGCACCGGCCCTATTCCGAGCAGACTCAACGCATCGTCGACGAGGAGACCGCCCGCCTGCTGCGGGAGGCCGAGGAACGCGCAGTGGTTCTGCTGCGCGACCACCGGGAGGCGCTGGACACCCTTGCCGGACTGCTCACCACCCGCGAGACCGTCGACGGATCCGTGGTCCTCGACGTACTCCAACAGCAACAGCGGTCGGACGGCCACCACACCGCGGCGAAGGAGAAGCCGACACCCTCCCCGCGACGCCGCGGCGACGCTCGCAAGGAAGAAGGAGGCGACCATGGAGGAGCAGCAGCCGGGGGCGGTCCACGGTGAGCAGGAGGTCTTGGCGCGGACGGTCGCTGCCGTGATGCGCACCGCTGTGGTCACGATCGATGTCGACGAAACAGTGCTCGTGGCCTGGGAATTGCTGGAGCGTTCCGGCTCCCGCCATCTTCCGGTCGTGCATCCGGACGGTCGCTGTGCCGGCCTGCTGGACAGGGCCGACGTGGCGGTCGTCAGTGCGGCACCGGCCGCCTCGCTGTCCGGCCTGCGCGTGGGGGACATCCTGCCCGCCCGCAGGTCGGCGCTCGTACATGTCGAGCAGACCGTACGCCACGCAGCCGACCTCATGAGCTATGCCGAAGTCGACGCTCTGCCGGTGCTGGAGGAAGACGGGCGTCTCGCCGGGGTGCTGACCGCAGCCGATATCGTCGCGGCCCTCGCCGGTCGTCCGGTGCAGAAGGAGCCCGCCGACACGCGGCCGCAGGCCCCGTCCACGGTGCTGCCCGGTCTCCCGCCTCGACGGGGCCACCGCGGAACGGCGATCCCCTGAGCGCCCACCACTGAGCTGCGGCGCGCTCAGGTCCTGTCCTGTCGATCTTCGTGGATCAGCCCGGGGCGTCTGGTGCGGTGCATCGCAAGGCGGGGGATCGTCCTCGTACGGGACGTACGTGGGCGACTGAAGACAACGCGGCGAGGTGCCGTACCAGGCGTTCGCGCCGCCTCAATGCCGGACACCGCCTGGCCAATAGACGGGACCCCGCCAGGCTTATCCCGGTGCCATTTAACTTGATCTTTAAGGCTGCTGCTCGGCCCCGCCGCGTCTAGGCATATCCGTTTTGCGCTGTTTCTTGCCGACTGGGTAGCGGGGTGCGGGTGTGGAGGTGCGGCCCTTGGGGCGGCCTGGACCGGGGTGGGAGGCTTTTGGCGCGCGGGCTGGAGTGCCCACGGTCCGTCGGATGCGGGGATAGCCCCGCCGGACCCGGCCCGGGGTGAGCTGATCCGGCGTCAGTGGCTTCTCCCAGGGCCGCCGGAGGTCCTCGGCCAGGGGCCGGATGAGACGGAGTTGCGTGTAGGCGGCGAGGATCAGCCACACCCACCGGTCGGCCTGTTCGGGGGTGCGCAAGCGGGGTCGGGTCAGGCCGAGCGTCT
>NZ_JBFBCG010000072.1:0-35844 GCF_040683105.1 Streptomyces sp. NPDC051020
CCGCGGGAAACACCCGCGTCAGCAACCCCACAGACACCAAATCCGACAACCGGACATCAGACGACGGCTTCACCCAACCAGAACGCGGCATCCCCCACGATAACCCAGAAGTGCTTAACTGAACGGTATTGGGGCTTACCCCGGTCCACGGGGGCACCCCGCCCCATGACCAGCCCTACGAGCAACTCGCCCCGTAGGACAGGGTCTCCAACTACTGGGGGCACAAGGAGGGGCTGCCACCCCGCCTTTATGATCATAGGAGAGGGCGCGGAGCCTCCCCGCGTCCGGAGGGGGATCGCGGACGGAGGCTGGGCATAGCAAGATCCGGACCTGGTTCAGGCGGCGGGGCATTGGCCACGCTATCCGCGCGCGGCCGACAGAAAGCACGAGGCAGTTCTGTGAACATACGCAAACGGTGGACAAGCGCTCCCATCGGGGCCGGGCTTGCGGTGGCCCTGCTGGGCGGCTGCGGCGCCCTGACCGAAGAGGACGCCGCCGAGCCCGGCGACTCGATCGTCGTGGGCATGTCGGACGACGTCCTGGCCGCGGATCCGGCCTCGGGCTATGACCCGGGGTCCTGGCTGCTGTTCAACAACGTCTTCCAGTCCCTGCTCAGCTTTCCCCGAGGGGGCTCGACCCCCCAGCCGGAAGCGGCGAAGTCCTGCGCGTTCGAGAACGGCGGTCGGACCTACCGGTGCACGCTCCGCGACGGCCTGACCTTCAGCAACGGCAACAGCCTCACCTCGGAGGACGTCAAGTACTCCTTCGAACGGGCGATCAGGATCGACGACCCCGCCGGCCCCGCGCCGCTGCTCTCCACGATCGCGAAGATCACCACTCCGGACGCGCGATCGGTCGTCTTCCAGCTCAAGGTTCCCGACGCCACCTTCCCCAGCAAGATCGCCTCGGGCGCCGGCTCCATCGTGGACCACAGCGAGTACCCGGCGGACAGCTTGCGCAAGGACGGCAAGGCCGTCGGGTCGGGGCCCTACAAGCTGAAGTCCCTCGACAAGTCGAAGGCCGTCTTCTCGGTCAACTCCGGCTACCGGGGCACAGCGCGGGTGAAGAACTCAGGCATCACCCTCGACTTCTTCCGCGGCGACCAGAAGAAGCTGGCGTCCGCGCTGCAGAAGGGGGACATCGACGTCGCCTACCGCGGTCTGACCGCGGGGGACATTTCCCACCTGGAGGATTCCACCGCCGCGGCCGATAAGGGCATCAACGTCGTCGAAGGCACCAGCGCCGAGGTGCAGCACCTGGTCTTCAACATGAAGGACCCGGTGGTCGGACGGCTCCCCGTGCGCAAGGCCATCGCGTACCTGGTGAATCGTGACGCCCTCGTCAGCGAGGTCTACCACTCGACGGCCGCCCCGCTGTACTCGATCGTCCCGGCCGGCATCACGGCCCACAACACCGCGTTCTTCGACAAGTACGGCGCGAGCCCACAGCGGGCCAAGGCCGAACAGGCGCTGCGTAGCGCGGGCATCACCAGCAAGGTGAAGCTCACTCTGTGGTCCACGCCGAGCCGCTACGGCCCCGCCACCGACGACGAGTTGCGGGCGATCGCCAAGCAGCTCAACGCGAGCGGACTGGTCGATGCGGATGTCAAGTCCCTGCCCTTCGACCAGTACGAGAAGCGGATAGCGGCGGGCGAGCTCGGCGTCTACGTGAAGGGCTGGGTCCCGGACTACCCCGACCCGGACAACTTCACCCAGCCGTTCTTCGGCAAGGACAACGTCCTGCAGAACGGCTACGTGAACGACGACATCACCGGCCGGATCGTCCCGGACGCCGCCGCCCAGACCGACCGGGGCGCCACCGAGAAGGTCTTCGACGAGCTCCAGAACGACGTGGCCGAGGACCTGCCGATCCTGCCGCTGTGGCAGGGCAAGCAGTATGCGGTGGCGTACGACAACATCTCCGGCCTGGAGTGGACCCTGGACGCCTCGACCGTCTTCCGCTTCTGGGAGATCAGCAAGTACTAGGACGTGTTTCGAAAGTCCCGCCTGCCAGGCGACGCCTGGCCCGCACGCTCGCTGCGTTGTCGGGCTCGCCCCGATACGCCCTGTATCGGGGCGACCCTCCGCCTTGCGATCGCACGCACCAGACGCCGCCTGACCCGCCCTACGGGCGGACGACGCCACTTTCGAAACACGCCCAAGTGCCGCGACCGGCAGTAGGCGTTACTTCAGACCGTTCCCACAGCGGCTGGGAGCGGGGGCTGGAGCGTGAGGAGTGGCTGGTGCACATCGAGGACGTGCTGCCGACTCATATCAGCGTCGAGCAGTATGAGCGGAACCTGGCGCGAATGGCCGCCAACCGGGACCGCGCCAAGAGCATGGGGGCGCCGCGGCAGGGAAGGGCGCTGCTGGAACGATCCGTACCGCGGCCTGGTCTTATTTCACCCTCGGCAGGACGGCTGTCTGCAGAAACCAGGGCTCCTGGCACGCCGCGTGAAGGGCCGGTAGGAGCCGGCAGTGTTCGACTCGGCGACACTCGGGGAAGGTGGCGTGTTCATGTCCCGCTCCTAGCGTCGGCGTCCCGAGTCACACATTTCCGAGGGGAATCTCCCGAACATGCGACGTAGACCTGTGAAGACGCTGACGGTCCTGGCCCTGACCGGCGCCGTGGCCGCCGGTACGGCGATCACCGCCAACTCCGCTCCCCAGCAAGACGGTCAGGGCAAGGAGATACGCAACGTCATCTACCTGCTCGGTGACGGAATGGGCCGCACTCACGTCACGGCCGGCCGCGACCGCTACTACGGGGCGGCCGGCAAGCTCAACATGGAGCGCCTGCCGTACACGGGCGCGGTCGCCACCTACGCCGTCGAGAAGGGCAGCGAGCAGCCCGCATTGGTCACCGACTCGGCGAGCTCGGCCACCGCCTGGTCGTCCGGCGTCAAGACGTACAACGCGGCGATCGGCGTCGACACGTACGAGCAGAAGGTGTCGACGCTGATGGAGGAGGCCAAGTCGGCCGGCTTCGCCACGGGAAACGTCTCCACTGCCGAGATCACCGACGCCACTCCGGCGGCCCAGTTCAGCCACGCGCTGCTGCGCGGCTGCCAGGGCCCGGTCTATTCCGACGCCGCCTGCCTGCCGAAGAAGGCCGACGGCACGTATGAGTCGGCGCCCACGGACAAGACGCTGATCACGCCGATCGCCGAGCAGATCGCCCGCAACGGCACGGCGGACGTGATTCTCGGCGGCGGCCTCGCCCGCTTCGAGCCGGACGACCAGAAGGCGCTGCAGGCGCAGGGCTATCAGGTGCTCGGCAGCTTCGGCGACCCGTCGCTGCCGGCGCAGACCGCCGCCAGCCAGAAGGTCGCCACCAAGGCCGAACTGGACAATGCCCAGGGCAAGAAGGTCATCGGCCTGTTCAACCGGGGCAACCTGACCGTCGAGCAGGCGAAGGCCTCCCTGCCCGCGGACGCTCCGCAGAAGCAGGAGCCGACACTGGCGGACATGACCAAGAAGTCCCTTTCGCTGCTGAACGGCCGCTCGAAGAAGGGCTTCCTGCTCCAGGTCGAGGGCGCCCAGATCGACAAGCGCTCGCACGCCAACGACGCCGCGCAGACGCTCGCCGAGGTCAAGGCGTTCGACGACGCGGTCAAGGCGGCGTACGACTTCGCGAAGAAGGACGGCCACACCCTGGTCGTCGTCACGGCCGACCACGAGTGCGCCGGCTTCAACATCATCGAGAAGGGCTCCTACACCAACGCCGAGGCCGTCGCGCCCCCGGCCAACACTGACGCGGGCAACCCGGCCAACAACAGCACCCCGTCCCGCTCGTCCTCCGGCGCGAAGGATGCGGCCCGCTCCAGCGGCATCGTCAACGGCGCGGGCTCCGGCGACGCGAAGAACTTCGCGCCCGCCACGTTCCGTACGCCCGACGACCCGAAGGATGTGCAGGACGGCAGCGCAGCCGCCAGCCTCTGGCTGACCTACCTGTCCGGCAACCACACCGGCGCCGACGTGCCCATCTACGCCTACGGTCCGAACGGCAGCGCCTTCGCCGCCAGCCAGAACAACACCGAGCTGTACGGAAAGATGTACCGCTCGCTGTTCGGCACCGCGCCCCATCAGGGCTGACCTCTTTGCGGCCGGGGCCGAGAGGGTTTCCCCCTCCCGGTCCCGGCCCGGATGCATCTGGAGTAAGACGTTGAGACACCTCACCCGCTCCCGGGCGTTCGCCACACTGGGCGCCGTCATGCTGGCGGCCCTCACCGGCTGCAGCACCGCCGCGGACGCCGACCGCGCCGATGCGAAGCCATCGCCGACGTTCACTCCGGCCGCCCTGCCCGCCCCGCGTTCCGCCCCTGCCCCGGCTCCCACACTCACCTCACCGCCAAAGCGGGGCGAAGTCCGTATCGAGGAGGGACCGTTCACCGACCGGGTACGCGTCACCGGTCTCGCCCTCACGAAGAAGCCGACAGTCACCGGTCATCTGGCCATCACCTCTGATGTCAGTGACGTCCTCGCCTTGGAACTACGTGCCGCTTACTACGACGCCGACGGCCACCTGCTGGGCACGGGCAGCTTCCAGTACCAGGAAGAAGGAGAGGACGCGCACGGCGACGACCACCATGACGGCGCGCGCGCGGCCGGGAACGGCATCGACTTCACCGTGCCCGCGAAGAATCTCACCGGCACTCCGGCCACCGCGGTGGTCTCCATCCCCGTACTGGTCAACGAATAGTCGACCCGAGGCAGCGCCGCCTCCTGCAGAACGTCGTCCACGTCCGGCCCCGGCCCGAGCAGGCTGAGCGCGACCGCGCGCATCCAAGACGTTTCAGCAGCAGGGCAAGAGACGCCACATCGCCTGCTTGTGCGGCCCGCGTCAGCATCGCGCCCTCCGCACTCCCGGCGTCCTTCGGCGATGCCTATGCCGTGCGTGGGGTGGCGGGTTGCAGGGCGTTGATCGCGGCGGTGAGGGCTGCGTCGAGGTAGTCGGTGCGGCCGGTGGCCTGGAGCATCACGACGCCGCCCTGGACGGCGGTGAGGATACTGCGTGCGCGGTCGCGTGCGGTCTCGGGTTCGTCGGGTGTCATGGCCCGCGCGCCGCGCAGGAGTGCTTCCTCCCAGTCGTCGAAGAGGGTGGTGATGATGGAGCGGGCCTGGGGGGAGGACTTGCCGAGTTCGGTGGTGAGGCTGCCGAGGGGGCACTGCTGTCCGAGTTCGGTGTAGTGGTGGAGGACCTCCTGGCGCCACTTCTGCCAGGCTTCCCAGAGGGAGAGGTCGCCCAGGTACGGCTGCTGGGCTTCCAGGACCTGGGCGGCCTCGTACTCGGCCACCGCCGTGAGGATGTCCGACCTGCCGTCGGGGAAGTAGTGGAAGAGCTGGCTCTTGCTGGTCGCCGTGGCCGCTCGCACGTCGTCGAGCGTCGTCTCGGCGGCTCCCTTCTGTCTGGTCAGGAGCGCTGCGGCGACAACGATGCGCTGCCGCGTCGCCCTAGCCTTTCGCTGTCAATCCTTTGTTCATCCCTCTACCATCCCGCAAAATGGACCTACTAGTCCATACGGGTCGGGGTGCCTCCTCGCCGAGCCGCGGACGCGTGCGCCGCGGACGGGCGTCGCGGCCTGGCTCGTGGATGCGCGATCCGGGACTCGAGCGGACCTCAGGGCAGGAGCAGGAGCTTTCCGGTGGTCGTCCGCGACGCGATGTCGGCGTGAGCCTGTGCCGCGTCCTTGAGGGCGTAGCGGCGCCCGATGCGCGGTGTGAGCGTACCGGCGAGGATCATGTCGAAGATCTCCCCGGTGTGCTCGACCAGGGCCTCACGCGTGCGGACGTGGTCGTGTACCACCGGGTACGACAGCAGGATGCTGTTCGGCAGGTCCATGGGCGTGAAGGTGGGGATGCCCATGATGGGACCGTAGTAAGCGTGCACACCGTGCGCACGCAGCGAGAGCTGGGACGACCGGAAGGTCGGGGTGCCGCCACCGTCGTAGACGACGTCGGCGCCCTCGCCTCCGGTCAACTCCTTGATCCGGTCCTCGAACCCGCCGCCGGACCAGACCACGACGTGGTCGGCGCCGGCCGGGCGACGGCCTCGTCGGTGCGGCCGGTCCGCATGGCCGCCTCGTGGACGGCGCGCGGGTTCACCTGTGTGTGAGTCGTTCCGGACCCGTGGCTTCCCTCGGGGATGGTGCGCCTGATCTTGCGTCGCTGTAGGCAGAGGCGGTAACTGACACCCCGGCGGAGGCCTCAGGATCTGTGCACCGAAAGCCGGAAGTCACCGGCTTGACTAGTGATGCAGATACCTGCCATGATTTCGTCACCGCCGCAACCGGTGACACTGATGAAGTGTTCCGGCCGGGGTGTCCGAACACCTTCCGACCCAGATGGGGAGCACCAGTCATGGCAGTCAGCTACACCGCCGTCGTCGATGTCGACGGAGAGGGCCGCAACGGCGGTCACGTTCGCTCCTCCGACGGCCTGCTGGAGACCGCCCTCGCCGTGCCCAAGGAGCTCGGTGGCTCCGGCGCCGCGACCAATCCCGAGCAGCTCCTGGCCGCCGGCTGGGCCGCCAGAACTGCTACCTTGACGTCATTCCGAAGTGGTGTGGCTCCCGGACGGTGAGCCGGCGTGCCGCCTGGCTGGGTGGGGATGGACAAGAGGACGTTCGGTCGGCTGTTGCGTGAGGCGCGACAGCGCTCGCTGCTGACGCTGGAAGGTCTTGCCGAGGCGTCCGGAGTGAGCGTCCGGGCCATCAGCGACATGGAGCGCGGGCACAGCCTGCCGCGTCAGACCACGTTGAGCGAGTTGATGGACGCGCTCGAACTGGACGAGGACGAGCGGCGCCGCCTGGTGCAGATATCCACGCGGCGTGCGCAGGACGTCCCGGTCCCTCGGCAATTGCCGCCCGATCTCATGGTGTTCCGCGGGCATGAGGAAGCACTGACAGCCGCCCGAGGGGTTACCGACCAAGTCACGGCACGAGGCGGGCATGTCGTCATCTCCGCGATCCGCGGCATGGCCGGGGTGGGCAAGACCGCCCTGGCAGTGCACTGGGCACATCAAGTGGCGGACCGCTTCCCGGGCGGTCAGCTGTATGTGAACCTGCGGGGGTTCGAGCCCTCGGGGCAGCCCCTGGACCCCGGTGAGGCACTCGGAGGATTCCTCAGGGCGCTGGGTGTGCCCAGCAGCGGCATGCCCTCCGGCACAGAGGAGCGCAGTGCTCTGTTCAGAGAACAGACCGCGTCCCGGCAGCTGATTGCCGTCCTGGACAACGCGCGAGACTCGGAGCAGGTCAGGCCGCTGCTGCCCGCCTCCGCGGGATGCTTGACCATCGTCACGTCACGTGATCAGCTGTCCGGCCTGGTGGCGGTGGAGGGCGCTTCGACGATCAGGCTGGATGTGTGGACGCCCCAGGAAGCGCTGGCCGCGCTGGAGGCCCGGATCGGAGAGGATCGGTGCCGGGCGGAACCCGAGGCCGCTGCCGAACTGGTCGAGCTGTGCGGGTACCTGCCACTGGCGGTCGCCGTGGTCGGCGCGCAACTGAGCGCGGAGCCAAAGATGCCGTTGCGTCTGGGAGTTCGGGAACTGCGGCAGGCGTGGCCTCGGCTGGACGCCCTCGCAACAGATGACCAGCGAGTCGATGTCCGCGCCGTCTTCTCCTGGTCGTACCGGGCGCTCACCGCCGAGACCGCGCGGTTCTTCCGGTACCTGTCTGTGCACCCCGGGCCGGCGGTGTCCGCCGAAGCCGCCGCATCGCTCGCCGGCGTGGAGATGCCCGCAGCGCGACGCCACCTGCGTGAACTGACCACGGCCAGTCTGCTGTCACGGGACGCCGACGGCCGGTACGTGCTGCACGACCTGGTCCGCGCCTACGGCACCGAACTCCTTGAGCAGGAACACGACGACCGTCTCTGCGCGCAGGCACGACTGCTCGACTACCTGCGCCACAACGCGCACCACGCGAATCGATTCGTCACGCACCTGGAACCCGAACCCTCCACCTCCCCTCTCGAAGGTGTCGTGGAGGTCGCGCTCGACAACCGCGACGAGGCACTGGACTGGTTCCGCCAGGAGGAGTCGACCGTCGGGGCCGCTGCGCGCGCCATGGACGATCCTCGACTGCGCCGCCACCTTGTGGACCTCACACTGGAATCGATCGGCTACAACCTGGCCGTGGGCCGGTGGGCCGAGGAGATCGCAGTTGCGCGCATCGGCCTCGACGCCGCCCTTGCGCTCGACGATCTGATTGCCACCGTGCACATCCGCTCGATCCTGGCCCGCGCCCTGCTCGAATCGGGCCACGTGGACGAGGTCAACGCGCTGATCGACCTGATGCTCGTGCACATGCACCGGCTGCCGCTGATGGTCCAGGACCGCACGGAGCGGGAGATCGGCTACTACCGTATTCGTCAGGGCCGTTTCGCCGAGGCCCTGGGGCACGCCCGGAGGGCCCTGACGATCAGCCACGAGCTGTCCCGGCAGGACGGGATCGCGAGCGCCCTCAGTAACGTGGGGTGGGTACTCGCCCAGGTCGGCGAGTACGAGGAAGCCATCGCCACGTGTGAGGAGGCGATCCCGCTTCTCCGGGAGGTCGGGGACCGGCGTTTCGAGGCGGGGGCCCGGCATGGAATCGGCTACGCCCGGCAGGGCCTGGGCGATCTCGAAGGCGCCGTCATCAGCTACGAGAAGTCGCTGAACCTGTTCGAGGAACTCCTCGATGGTTTCAGCCAGGCGGGGGTGCTGGATCACCTTGCGACAGTGCAGCTGGAACGGGGACGCGCAGATCAGGCACGGGCAAGCTGGCTGCGAGCAGCGGAGCTGCTGGACACCCTCCGCAGCGCACGAGCCGCGGAGATGCGGGCCAAGGCGGAGGCCCTGCCACAGCTGAGGACTCGTTCCATCAACTGACTCAGCGTTTTGTGTGCCACATGGCTGTGTAGCCGGGGGGCGAGTAGGAACCGCGCAGTGCAGTCGGGTGTCCCATGATGTGACACCCGGGTTGGCCGGGACGTCACTCCGCTGGAGAAGAGATTCCCCCTCACCGAGAACCTGGCGATTCTGGATGAGCACGCCGGCACGGCACGCCGCAAGATCTACCTCGCGTATCTGCTGATCGCCGGCGTCAACGACACCGAAGACCACTTGCATCAGCTTGCCCGACTTGTGGCGTCGCGATCCCGGCCGGAACTTTTCCACGTGAGCGTGATCCGGTACAACCAGGCCCTGGGAGCACATCCCGCCTACCGGGCACCCTCGACGACACATGTGAGTCAGTTCGTCGCAGGCTTGCGCGAACGTGGCATCCACGCCACCGATCTGGGCTGGGCCTGTCTCCTCGGTGAGGCCCGGGGGAGCGCACACGTCTCCATGTACGCCGCTGCGGCCCGCGCGGCGGACCTCTCGGGGTTGCCCCCCGCCTATGTCGACGTGGGTGCCGCGGAGACCTTCCGCGACGAGAGCGTCCTGTACGCGACGCGTATCTGGCAAGCGGGCGGTGACGCCGAACTGCACGTCTGGGCCGGCGGATTCCACGGCTTCGATCAACTGGCACCTCACACCAACATCGCGAGGGATGCCCGTCACGCCCGGTTCGGCTGGCTGTGCCGTCTTCTGAACCGATGAACGCACGGCGTACGGGCGAGTCGCACGGGCCCGCCCGTAGGCTCCCCGGGGGACGGCACCGTCAACTTGGCTGGTGGCCTGTCTGCGGTGGGATGATCTTGTGACTGGTGGTCGTCGGGAGGGACCTGTTCGTGGACGTGTCGCCGCCGTCGTGCAAGGGGTGCCGATGCCGACACGGACCTCAACCACCCAGGTAGCGCCTTGGCCAGGTTCAAGCGGTCGCGATCAGTGAGTGTTGACTGAGCCGGCATGACTACCACTGACCGCCGGGCAGCTGATCCCCGCTTGTCCTGCTCTCCACGAGGAGAAAGCTCACCACGTGATCCATGAGAACGCGCCCGCGTTTGTCGACGAGTCCCGGGAGGCGGCGAATTGCCGGCCGATCTCCTGGGAGCGACGGCTGCGCCGCTTCGGGTATGTCGCACCCGCATCAGGCAGGGCGCGGAGGCGGACGGCGAGCCCCATCGGCTCGCCGTCCGTCTCCGCGGCGTTCTGCCGTCCTTACCGCGTGGGTTGTCAGAATCCGATGGCCTCGCGCAGCAGCAGGACGGTGCCGCGCCCGGGCTGCGGCTCGGCATTGAGGACGAGCAGACGGTTGACCGCGCTCGGCTGCCCGTAGACCGCCTGGGCGCGCGCGGTCTCCAGCGGAAGGGCGTGCTCCTCGACCCGGCGCAGTGCAGTGCTCAGGTCGGGCACCACCTTCTGCGCGCCGACGACCCAGATCGCCCTTGCGGCGCCGCCGGCGGAGGCGGGCAGTTGGCTGCCGCTGCCGGAGGCGATGACGAGCGAGCCGGTCTCGGTGACGGCCGCGACGCTGGCGACGAGGACGTCGGGGGTGGCCATCAGCCTGCGGATCTGGTCGAACTCGGTGGCGCGGTCCATCTTCAGCACGCGCGGCCGGATGGCCTGGTAGCGGTCGCCCGCTTCGATGTCCTGCGCGATGCCGGAGAGCCGAAGCGTCTCACTGGCCCCGGTGAACACGCCCGCGCCCTCCGGTATCAGATTCTTGATGCGGGCGCGGGCCGCCGCGGCGTCGTCGAGCAGTTCGGCGGTAAAGCCGTTCGCCCGCAGTGCCGCGATCGCCCGGTCCAGACGTTCGGCGGACGCCGGTACGCTGAAGTCGTCGGCCGCCCCCGTGGCCGACGCGTCCGCTTCACCGGCACCCGGTGCCCGGCCGGCGTCCCCGGCCTCACCTGAGCCGTGCTCCTGCGCGTCGGGGCCGGGCGCCGAACCCCCCAGCGGGGTGGTGTCGGCGTACCTGACCTCGTAGACCCGCTCGGCGAACTTCCATCCCTCCGGCGTACGCCGGTAGGTGTCGTGGTAGATGGCGAAGTTCAGGCCCGAGCGGCCGTCGAGCAGACGCGCGATCTCCTGCATGTAGGTGCGACCGGTGGCGGTGTCTCCGTCGATCCGGATCGTGCCCGGGTGGCTGTTCTGCACGAAGAAGTCCCACTGGCTCTGCAGGCGTTCGCCTCCGGTCCGGATCTCCTCCCTGCCGATGAACTCGACCGAGACGTTGGGCATGCGCAGAACGGCGTCGGGGGTGAACAGCGCGGCGAGGCGGGAACGGTCGCGCATCATCGCCGCGTCGGTGAACTCGCCGCGCAGCGCCTCGATCTCGACGCGGTCGGCGATCTCCTGGAAGTCGTTCATGCTCAGAGTCCTGTCCTGTGGATGGCGTGCTCTTCTTCACCAGTCCGACAACGCAGCCCCGCCGAATGTGAGGCGAGCCGACCTCACATTCCGCCGCTCTGATTCGTCGTCATGGAGAGGGAACGTGAACGAGGGAGCCGGAGAGCGTATGACCACCCCGTCGGAACAGGTGGCCGGCGGACCGCACGGCAGCCCGGAGGAGCCCACCACCGCGCTGGTCAGGGACAGCAATCTGCTCGCCGCCCTGATCGCCCTGTTCGAGCGCTACTGGGAGGACGCCGTCCCCCTGCACGTCGACGACGCCGGCGCGGTCTCGGGCACCGACGGCGTCGGTGGGGCCAACTCCCTCTCCCCGACCGACCACAAGCTGCTGTCCCTGCTGGTGGCGGGAGTCGCCGACAAAGCGATCGCCTCGCGCCCCGCTGGTAGGCGTCGGCTCACGTCATGTTCAGGTAAGGGAGGGGGCCGGCCGGCACCGGCGCAGTGCCCAAGGGGCCGAGACCGGCTGATGGCCACGGTCACCTTCTGCTTGACCAGATGCTCGGCGAGCCTGCTCAGGCTCCAGGTGGAGAGCGCGGTGATCTGCCGGTCGGCAGGGGAAGTACAGGCAATCAGGCAGACGTGCTCGGTCGATTACGGGGGGATCGCCTCGATGGCGTCCCGCAGCCGGTGCAACGCCGCCCTGAGTTCGTTCCGTGGCGGGGTGGCCAGCGCAAGTCGCAGCGCTCGCGGACGGTAGGGGCCGGTGGCGAAGGCGTCCGCGGTGGACACGAGGATCCCTGCCTCGGCGAGCACGGCCGCGACGTGGTCGGCACGTTGGTGCGGCTCCAGGCCGAGCCACATGACGTAGGAGACGGGGTGGGCCGTGAAGTCCATCCCGGCGAGCGCGGTGCGGGCGATGTCCTGGCGGGCGGCGGCATCCCTGCGGCGATCCTTCTCCCATTGAGTGACCGTGCCGTCGGCGAGCCAGCCGGTGGCGAGCGCGGTGACCAGGCCGGGAGCGCCCCAGGCTGCCGCACGCAGGCTCCTGGTGACACTCGCGATGTGACGGTCGGGGAGTACGGCGAAGCCGAACCGAAGGCCGGGCGCCGCGTTCTTCGACAGTCCGGCGACGTAGCAGGTTCGCTCGGGTGCGAGGGCTTGCAGGGGAGGCGGCGGCTTCACTTCGAGGAACGCGTATGTGCCGTCCTCGACGATGACGCAGTCGTGCGAGCGGGCCGTGGCGACGAGCCGGTCGCGGTGGTCCCGGTCGAGCACCCAGCCCAGAGGGTTGTGCACGGTGGGCATCGTGTAGATCGCGTGAACGGGCCGCGACCGGCACAGACGCTCGAGCGCGTCGAGGTCCGGGCCGGTCGCCGTGACCGGCACCGGAGCCAGGTCGAGGCCGTGTGCCGCGGCCGCCAGCTTGATGCCCGGGTAGCTCAGCGCGTCGACGGCCAGCACGTCGCCGGGTCGGGTCAGGGCGCGCAGCACGGTGTCGAGCGCTTGTTGGGTCCCGCTCGTCAGCAGCACGTTGTCCGGCGCCGTGTCGATCCCCCGGTCCAGCAGGTAGGTGGCCACGACCGCGCGTTCGCGCCGGCGGCCGCCGGGCGGGTCCTGGCGCAGCAGCGCGTCGAGTTCGCCCGCCACCGAGAGCGCGCGCAGGGCCTGCCGCAGCACATCGGCCTGGCCGGGGGCGAGCGGCTGGTTGAACGACAGGTCGGCCACGCGCGGCACGGGCAGGGCGCGGGACGGTTCGATCCCGTCGTAGCCCGTCGGCACCCGGACGAACGTCCCTCGCCCCGGCTCTCCCACGACCAGGCCCATGCTGCCGAGTTCGGCGTAGACCCGGGTGGCCGTGGCCAGCGCGATCCGCCGCTCGCGCGCCAGGTCGCGGTGGGTGGGCAGGCGGCTGCCCGCCGGGATCGCGCCGCATCTGATCGCCGCGGCGAACTCGTCGACGATGGCTTTGTAGGACGGCGGCCGCACGTGGGTACCGGCTCCCAACCTGTACTACCTGTATCTAGGACAATAAATGGAGCGTCCTAGATTAAGGCTCCTAACCTGGGCCCGTCCATGCCCAGGCGAAACGGAGTACGGCATGACCGTTCATATCGACCACAGCGGCGATCCCGTCATCACGCTCACCATCGACCGCGAACGCAAGCTCAATGCCCTCGACTACCCGACCATCGACGCGCTGCTCGCGCACCTCGACCGCATCGAGTCCGACGACTCCGTGCGGGCGGTCGTCCTGACCGGCGCCGGGCACAGGGCGTTCAGTGCGGGCGCGGACATCCCGTCCCTGGCGCAGAGCATCGCCGGTGGAACCGAGCGCGCGCTGCGCGAGGTCGTCCGGCGAGGACACGCGCTGACCCGGCGGATCGAGGAGTTCCCCAAGCCGGTGATCGTCGCCCTCAACGGCCTCGCTTACGGCGGCGGGTGTGAGATCACCGAGGCTGCCCCGCTTGCGATCGCCGCCGAGCACGCCACCTTTGCCAAGCCCGAGATCTCGCTGGGCTTTCCGCCTCCCTTCGGCGGCTCTCAGAGGCTGCCGCGGCACGTCGGCCGCAAGCGCGGCCTGGAGATGATCCTGACCGGCGACCCGGTATCGGCCGCCGAAGCCGCACGCATCGGCCTTGTCAACACCGTCGTCCCGGCCGGCGAACTCATCGACGCCGCACGGGACTTGGCTGAGCGGATCACCCGGCATGCGCCGACGGCCGTGACAGCCTGCCTGCGCGCGGTCACCCGGGGCGTCAATCTCCCGATCGACGAGGCCCTCGCCATGGAGGCCGCCTGCTTCGCCGCCGCCGTACCGACCGACGGCGTACGGAACGGTCTGCGCAGGTTCCTGGACCGTACCTCCGCCTCCGACGTGCCGTTCACCCAGGCAAGGTGAGCGTGTCGCCCCGCCCGGTGCACCCCGCGCAGCGCCTCCGCAAGCTCGACCGCCAGGGCCCGTAGGGCGAGTTCGGGCAGCATCCCGTGCCGCTGCACCCAAGGGCGCGGCAACGTACTCCGTGGCCAGCCGCTGAGGCCGCTGCCCCGCGGGGCAGCAGACCACAACCGACATGGCTGCGGCTCCTGTGGAGGGACACCACGACCTGGGGATTCGACAACTCGATCACGCGACGTTCGTTGGCCGTCAAGACGTCATTGCAGGTGGTCGGGATCGTCGCGGTGGAGATCACCTCTCCTCGATCCGCCGGTGGGAGGGAGGCCGCTGGTCCCTCCGAAGGAGCCACACCCATCGATTCCTATGGACGAGCGGGTGCGGCCAGCGTGGCCAGGTAGTCGTCAAGGAGCTCGACCTGGCGGTCGGGTGGGAACGCCGGCGGGTCGAACAGGGCCTGTACCACCAGGCCGAGCACGAATGACTGGGCGCCGGCCGCGATGCGCGCCGGATCTCCGGCGGGCAGTTCGCCGAGCTGTTGGGCCGCAGCGACCAGGTCGCGCAGTTTGTCGCGGCTTCGCGCGTACTTGCGGGCATAGTCGCCGCTCAACTCGGGGTCAGCGAGCGCGGTGTCCCAGGAGGACACCCAGATCCGGTTGCTGTCGGTGGCCTCGTCGGTCAGCGGCAGGATGTTCAGCAGCGCGGCCCTCACGCCGGACAGCCCTTCCCCGGCGGCGCGCCGGGGGCGAGAGGCAGTTCGCAGTTCGAGCAGGTCGAGAGCGTGCGCCACCAGGTCGCGTTTGGTGGGGAAGTAGTGGGTGAGCAGGCCGGTGGTCGCGCCGAGTTCGGTGGCGACGGCGCGCATGGTCAGTCCGCCGAAGCCGTGCGCGGCCAATACGCGCCAGACCGCCTCGGAGACGTCGCGCCGACGGGCCTCGTGGTCTCCCTTGATGCGTGGCATGCTGCTACGGTACATAACCATAACGTTTGTTGTGTGAATGGGGTCATCATGTTTTGCCTCTCTCTGCGGGACACTGCCCGCCTCCGTCCGCTCGAGATATGGCATGCCGAGGAGTTCGCCGCCCACCTGGACCGGGCGCGCGAGCACATCCGGCCGTGGGTTGGGGCGGGGTTCGTCACTGACGACGTCGACGGTGCGCGGGCCACGCTGCGCCGGTACGCCGAGCGCCAGGCCGCAGACGGGGCCCGCCTCTATGGCATCTGGCTCGACGGAGCGCTGGTCGGCGGCGTGATGTTCGTGGACTTCAACACCGCCTTGGGTTCATGCGAGATCGGTTGCTGGTTGGAGCCGGCCGCAGAGGGACGCGGCCTGGTCACGGAGGCGTGCCGCACCTTGCTGGAGTGGGCGTTCACCTCCCGGGGGATGCATCGCGCCGAGTGGCACTGCCGAGCCGACAACGAGCGCAGCTCCGCGGTGGCCAAGCGGCTCGGCATGACACTGGAGGGCGTGCGGCGCGAGCACTGGCCCTACGGCGGCACCCGTCATGACAAGCAGATCTGGGCTATCCTCGCCCCCGAATGGCGCACCCATCGCCAGTGACCGGAAACCTCGCCACCACGACGCACGCGACCGCGATCACCATCCGGAAGGCCCCGATGGACGTAACGCTACGAGAAGTGAGAGACGGCGACCTGCCCGTCTTCTACGCTCAGTCGAACGAGCCCGAGGGGATTCTGATGGCAGCGTTCACTGCCAAGGACCCATCAGACCGTGCCTATTTCGAGGCACACTGGGCACGGATCCGCCGAGATCCGGCAGTTTTCGTGCGCACTGTCGTCGGCAAGAGCGGTGAGATCGTCGGGCACGCTGCCGTGTTCGGCCCGCCCGAGGAGCGCGAGGTCACGTACTGGATCGGGCGGGAATACTGGGGCCGTGGAGTGGCTACGGCCGCGCTGCGAGAGCTGCTCACACGCATACCGGAGCGTCCGCTGCACGCCCGCGTGGCTGCAGACAACAGCGGTTCGATCCGGGTGTTGAAGAAGTGCGGATTCGTGACCACTGGCCACGAGCGGGGTTTCGCGAACGCCCGGGGCGAGGAGATCGAGGAGGTAGTTCTCCTTCTGGCCTGACGGACCGTTCCTAGTGCCGCGACCGGCACTAGCCGGTTTCTGCCAGTGCTGAGCACCCCACATGCTGGTGTGGGCGGGGTCGACCGCGACAATGCTCAGGCCCTGTTCGGCGGCCATCGACACCAGCCGGGCCTTGAGTTCCCGGTCGGGATGCCGGAGATGAGCTGCCGGAACCGCTTCCGGCGGCCGCGGGTCTTCTCGGTGGTGAAGTCGAGGTCTTCGATCCCGATCGCGGCGACACCGACTCGCTTGGCCCAGTTGATCGGCCACGGGCCTGCCGGCGCTGCGACCTGTCCTGACAGGTGTGTTTGGTATATCCCAGCAAACCGACAGCACTTCACCACCCCTCTCCACGTTATCCGGCGCGCCTCCCCAGCAGGGCATCGCTTCATGATGCTGTTTATCCGCTTGGACCCGGGGTACCCGGCCTCGGCGCCAAGGGCGGCGACGCAGGCCATGCCCTCTCAGGAGGCAGAGTCCCATGAGCCGAGGCGGAGAAGCAGTCACCGGAACGGTCACGACGAAGGTCCCCGCGAGACTGGACCGCCTGCCCTGGTCGCGATGGCACTGGATGATCGTGATCGGCCTGGGCACCGTCTGGATCCTCGACGGCCTGGAAGTCACCGTCGTCGGGAACATCGCCGGCCGGCTCTCCGAAGCCGGCAGCGGCCTGCCGATCAGCAGCGCCCAGGTCACGGGCGTCGCGGCAGCGCTCTACGTGGCGGGCGCCTGCTCCGGCGCTCTCTTCTTCGGCTGGCTCACGGACCGTGACGGCCGCAAGAAGCTCTTCCTGATCACTCTCACCGTCTACCTCGCGGCGACCGCGCTCACCGCCATCTCCTTCTCCGTCTGGTGGTTCTTCCTCTTCCGCTTCCTGACCGGGTTCGGTATCGGCGGCGAGTACGCGGCCATCAACTCCGCCATCGACGAGCTGATCCCCAGCAGGTTCCGGGGCCGCGTCGACCTGATCATCAATGGCAGTTACTGGCTGGGTGCGATGGGTGGTGCTCTCCTGTCGGTCCTCGCACTCGATACCGACATCTTCCCCAAGGATGTCGGCTGGCGGCTGACGTTCGCCCTCGGCGTCGTTCTGGGACTGGCCATTCTTCTCGTACGCCGTCATGTGCCGGAAAGCCCGCGGTGGATGTTCATCCACGGACAGTCCGAGGAAGCGGAGAAGCTCGTCGACGACGTGGAAAGGAAGATCGAGGAGGCGACGGGCCGCCCGCTCCCCGAGGCGGAGATCGAGATCACTGTCGAACAGCGACGCAGCGTCGGCTTCATCGAGGTCGGGAAGACCGTCTTCCGTGATTACCCCAAGCGTGCGACGCTCGGCTTCGCGCTCTTCGTCGGACAGGCGTTCCTCTACAACGCGATCACTTTCGGCTTCGGCTCGATCCTGGTCACGTTCTTCGACGTCTCCACCGGAACAACCGGCTACTTCTTCGCCGCCATCGCGTTCTGCAACTTCCTGGGCCCACTGTTCCTGGGCCGTCTCTTCGACACCTGGGGCCGCCGGCCGATGATCGCGGGGACCTACATCCTTTCCGGAGCGCTGCTGTTCCTTACTGCCTGGCTGTTCGATGCCGGACGGCTCGACGCCATCACGATGACGCTGTGCTGGTGCGTTGTCCTCTTCTTCGCGTCGGCGGGTGCGAGTTCGGCCTACCTCACGGTCAGTGAGATCTTCCCGATGGAGACACGGGCCATGGCGATCGCCTTCTTCTACGCGATCGGGACGGCGGCTGGCGGTATCTCCGGCCCCCTGCTCTTCGCGGGCCTGACGCAGAGCGGAGTCGTCGGGGACGCCGCTCTCGCGTTCTGTGTGGGGGCGGCCCTGATGGTGATCGCGGGCCTGGTGGCCGTCTTCCTCGCGGTGGCCGCAGAACAGAAGTCGCTGGAACAGATCGCTGCGCCGCTTTCGACGGTCACGTCACAGGACAGCGCTCTGCGCCGCGGGGCCGACGAGAAGAAGCCGGGATCCCCGCCGGGCGCGCCACCGGCGTGACGCCCCCAGCGCGAGCCGGCGAACCGCCGCGAACAGGTCGAAGCGCACCGGTCGCGAGGCGGGGATGCACTCCTCCTCGACCTACGGCACTACGACAGTCAGTGATGTGCCAGTCAGTTGGAAACCGAGCTTCTCGTAAACGCGGCGGGCTGGATTCGCATCGCTCACGACGAGCGAGACCTCGGCCAGCCCGTCGACCGCAGCAACGCTGAGCACCTGACGCAGCAGATCGGCGCCAAGGCCTGCGTAGCGGGCTTCGGGGCGGCGGAATACGTCCGCGATCCATGGCAGGCCGTCGCGGTCGGTGAGGATCGCCCCAGCAACCACGCGGTCCGTCTCGTCCACCACCAAGGCGCTGCACGGAAGGACCGGCCCGAGGACGGAACCCGCCAGCATAGGTGCCAGGCGCTCGTTGAGCGCTTCTTTGTCGCTGCCGTGGTGGTGGTCGGGATGGTCGGCAGGAAATGCGGCTCGCCATGCCGGGAACACTGCATCGGCGTCGCGGTCGCAAGGGACTGCCCGAAGTCCGTCGCCCAGGGCGCGCGATGACCAGTCGGCCGGTGGCGGACACGCCACCAAGTCTCTCCGCATCTCGTGGGCGTGCCGCATCACCCGGGCACCACGGCGCAGCAACTGCTCACCGAGCTCTACGGATCCCGAGACCGCCCAACCGGACATGTCGGAGACGATGGTTTCCACGGGGTCGGGGCCGACCACTTCGGCCAGGTCCGCCCATGGGTGTCCCTCGCGAACTCCCTGCAGATAGGTCAGGACCGGCACGCCCTGCCCATTGGTCAGGGTCTGGCGCTGCTCGTCGTTCTCGGTCACTCTTCGTCCTTGATAGATCACGTGTGCCTCAGCGCGGGCATTCTGCAGTTCCGCATCCGGTGCCGCAAAGGAATTTCCGCAGTTCAGGATGTTTCACGCGGCGGCTTGGTGGTCGGCAAGCCGTAACACTGATGTGCCCGCGGCGGCCTGCACCGGCACCTGGCCCGCCGCGACCCTCCTGAGCACCTCCGACCGTGCGAGGTCTGTAGAAATGCCGGTGGCGCCGGGGTGCCGGCCGGTCCTCGCATGCTCTGCCCGCACGGGTCCCTCGGGTTCGGGATCCTCGGTGGATGAGCTGCCGCACGGTGAGGCGCTTCTCCTCACGAGCTTCGAGCTCTGGACACGGCGTGCGCCCGTGCGGGTGAAGGGCCTTGAGGGGCTGCTCCCTCACTCGCGCTCCTGTGCATCCGGCTTTACGGAGCGCGGTGGCCTTCCTTGAGTCTCGTCGTGCGGATGATCGTGACCGTGACGGTGGTCATGGCCCTCGGGGCGCTGCGCCAGGGCTTTCGTGCGTGCGGTGACCTCGTCCCTGGACACGGCGCGCAGGTTGACGAGTACGTCCTCCAGGGCACCCAGCCAGAGCAGGTAGTAGTTGTAGGGCTCCTCCCGCGCCGACGCGCTCTCCCAGGCAGCGATCCGGTCGATCAACGCGGCCTGGAATTGCGGCCAGGTGAACGCGCCCGCCTCGTACAAACCGACGGCCATGCCGAAGACACGGCTCTCCCACGGCTCGGCGAACACCAACTCGCCGTTGGAGCGCGGCGGTGCGGTCGGGCTCTCGATGTCCAACGGCGCGCTCATGGGGCCTCGACCTTCGCCACGCCCACCATCGCGTCCCTCGTCACCAGCGGCACGAGCTCCTCCTCGGACAGGTGGCCGGTGCCGGCCGGACGTTCGGGCAGCACCAGCCAGCGCACCTCGCTGGTGGAGTCGCGGACGGTGATCCGCACGTCGTCGGAGAGTTCGAGTCCCATCTCGGCCAGCACCGTACGCGGCTCCCTGACGATCCGCGCGCGGTAGGCGGGGTCCTTGTACCAGCTCGGTGGCAGGCCGAGCACCGGCCACGGGTAGCACGAGCACAGCGTGCAGACCACCACGTTGTGGGTGGTCGCGGTGTTCTCCACGACGACGATGTGCTCGCCCTGCTGCCCCGAGAAGCCCAGCTCCTTGATGGCGGCGGTGCCGTCCTCGATCAGCCGCCGCCGGTACTCCGGGTCGGTCCACGCCTTGGCGACGACCTTGGCCCCGTTGAGCGGTCCCACGTGGGTCTCGTAGGTGGTGATGATCCCGTTCATCGCCGTCGGGTCGATCAGGCCCCGCTCGGTGAGCAGTTGCTCGAGCGCCTCGGTGCGCAGGGCTGCGGGAAGCCTCTCGCCCGGTCCGCCGGTGGTGGTCATGTGGTTGTCTCCAGGTAGCTCTCGTACAGCTCTGCGGTGAGCGTGAAAGGTTCGGCGTCGGCGCCCCACAGCTCGTGCGAGTCGAACCGCACTGAGTAGACGTGCTGTGGGTTCTCGCCCAGGAAGTGCGCGTTGGTGTCCGGCAGCACCGCGGCGGGCTGGATGAGCTCGACGATGCCGGTATGGCCCCGTACGTAACCCGGCAGCCGAGTGTGCCCGGGCGGCGACATGTCCTTGGCGCGCACTCGCTCGCCGACGGCGAAGACCGGGGCGGCGCCCACGGTGCGCAGCGAGCCCTCGGCGGTCGGCGTGTAGTCGGGCCGGGCGGGCTGGGGGATCGGCGGTTCCTCGACGTGTTCACCGCGCAGGCTGCGGGCGCGGGCGTCGATCGCGCCCGGCGCGAGGATGGCACTGTCGGTGAGCATCAGCTCCCCGGCGTTGAGCCAGCGTCCGTAGTAGCCGTCGTCCAGGTAGGCGGCTCGGTCCAGGCGCTCCAGCGCGTGCCGGAAGGCGTCCGTGTTGATGCCGCCGCACGCAACGCGGCTGGAGAGGATCGCAAGCGCGAATGCCTTGCGCTGCCAGGGCTCCTCGAAAACAGGTTCATCGTGTCTCGGCGGATGGACGGGACCCCATCCCGGGGTTCCCCCCATATCGGCAATACCATCCATCACATGACCCCTCATATGTCTGCAAGAGTGGGCATATTCACTGGAATTGTAGGCGGGAGTGTTCTCGGCGTCGCGGCATCCGCCGCATGTGAACCCGCCCGGCGGCAGGCACCAGCCGCACGAGAAGAGCAGCGGCGCGTGACAACGAAGTCAGTCCAGCCTGGTCAGATCACTGACGTTTTGTTTCGGCGCATTCGTCGACGAAGGCGCAGAGCCGGCGGGTCAGGCTCAGGTAGGTGGCGGGGGCCTCGGTGCGCCGCACGTCTGGTTAGGAACGGTAGCGATCTCGTGAGGGGTGATGAGTCCCGCGTCTTCGCCGAGAGATCGCACGAATCGGTCGTACTCAGGACTTTGCATGCGTAGCAAGCTGCCGCTGAGCTTCAGATAGCGGCGCTCGGGCGTGACATAGCGGCGGACCAGGGCCAGCAGTTCGGCACCCTCGTCGGCATGGCGCATCACAGGATCCTGGCTCGCTGATGCGCAATTGGGCCAGCGCCTTTGTGACGTCACGCCGCTCGCCAACGGGAAGGGGGCACCTCGTCTGTCCGGGACCCCGCGCAGCCGTCCATGTGATGACCGCAAGATCGTCGGAGGGGCGGCCCCTCCAGGTGGTTAGTGCACTACTCGGGTGACGTTCAGCTCGGCGGCCGAAGTGAACGCTCCAGCGTGAGAGGACGTGGCGACGAGCTTGAGGTAGCGGGCCGGCGTGCCGTTGAGAGTGGCGGTCTGCTCGGCGGTGGTGTTCGCGAAGGTCCCGGTGGTGACCTTGGTCCACGCGGTGCGGTCCGTGCTCACCCAGACCTCGTATCCGGCTATCCGGCCGTTGACGCCCGTCTGGCGGGGCATGTAACGCAGGCCGCTGACCTCGAGCTCTTCACCGAGGTCGAGCACGATGTGGTGCGGCAGCGGGTCGCTTCCTCCGTACCACTGGGTGTGCCAGAAGGTGGCCGGGCTACCGTCCAGGACATTCGCTGCGCGGCCGTCCTCCCCGACGGTCTCCTCGCTGTCGGCCTCGACCACTCGCATCTGCTTTTGGGGGACGATCGCCGGGTGGAACGTGGTGCCGGTGCCCTTGTCGGTGCTCGTGGCGTTCTTGTAGGTGGCCTGTGCGGACAGGGCGTAGGCACTGGGCTTTGCGTCCGCGGGGGCGGTGACCGCCCAGGTGGTCTTCACCGACTGGTCGGGCTTGACCGTGGTGAACGTGGTGGGCGAGGTGGCCTCGGCCGTCCAGCCGCTGGGCACGGTGAGGCTGACGGAGGCGTCCGAAAGCGCTGCCGGGCTGCTGTCGTTGGTGTAGGTGGTCGTCACGGTGACGGCGGAGCCGGGCTTGAAGGTCGAGGGCGTGTCGACCGTGAGCGAGTGGTGCACCCCCGTGAAGCCGGTCACCTTCCACCTTTGGTGGAGCGTGCCGTCGCAGTCCTGGAGTTCGGCCGGGGTTCCGTTGGCGATGTCCGGGCCGGGGACGGTCAGGCAGTGGCCGGATGCCGGGTTGAGCAGGGAACCATCGGCTTTGGGCCGCCAGGTCTGCACGGGGGTGCCGTCGCAGTCGGCGAGCTCGGTCTTCCCGTTCGCGGTGGCGGTCAGGCACTTGTCGGACTGGCGGATCGTGCCGTCCGCGTGCCTGTTCCACTGCTGGTTGGCGGCGGATTCGCAGTGCCACAGGCCGAGCGCGCCCGGCTCCGCCGGACCGGTCTGGTGGTTCTCCAGGCAGCGCCCGGCCATGCCGCGCAGGCGCGCGGTCTTCGACGTGTCCCACACGTCGGTGATCGTGGAGACGTCCGCGTCGGCCGTGTGGTTGATGTGGTCCAGGCCGTACATGTCCAGCAGCGTGCGCAGCACGTTGTAGTGGTTGATCTTCTGGTCGTACTCGCCGGCCCTGGCCATCGGCCCGACCATGATCGTCGGGATGTGGTTGGCGGGGGTGAAGTCGTCCTCGTCCCAGGTCAGCACGAAAAGGCTGTTGTGCGTCTTGGCCCACTGGATGTACGAGTCGAAGGCTTGGAAGCCTTCATTACGACGCCGACGCCGGTGGTCACGTCGATGAACGGCGTCGAGGTGACCGGGCAGCGCCCGATGGAGTTCGTGACCGAGGCCGGCGTCGTGCTGATCGGTAGCGGAGTGAAGACACGCGACGTGGTCGCCGACGACCGGTTGCTCTCTATGTTGCCGCTCGACCCTTCGCGACAGCTGATCGGTTCGCAGTGCTCCGGCGCACTGGTGCTGGCGCACCTCGGGATGCTGGGCGGCATGCCAGCTTGCACGGACATGACGAGCCGGCCCTTTGTCGAAGCCTGCGGCGTCACCGTGCTGGACGCGCCGTTCTACGTCGAGGGGAACATCGCTACGGCGGGCGGCTGCCTGGCGTCCCAGTATCTCGCCACGTGGGTGATCACCCGGGTGCTCGGAGAGAACGCCGCGCGCGACGTCAGCGGCTACGTGGCTCCGGTCGGCGAAAACCAGGAGACCGTCGAGCGCGCCATGCGTGCCGTCCATGCGGGTGAGCCGGCACTGCCCTGACGCCCCTGCCGTGATCAGCGACGGGCAGCGCCGGGGCCTGTGGCTCGGTGCGGTGCGCCCTGGACGGATGCACGACGTCACTCAGGTCCGGACCGAGGGCATCGAAGAGCAACTCCGGCTGCACCCCAAGGTGAAATTCGAAGTAGACACCGGCTACGCCGGGTTGGCCCGCGATTTCCCCCACCAAGTCAGCGCCCCGCCGAGGAAACCGGCCAAGACGAGCGAACCGATCAGGCCCGTCAGCTCGGCGCGGCCGAGACCTGCGACCTCGCCGACCTTCCAGACCTTCCGTCTGTTGGCGAAGTAGAGCTGCATCGATCCGCCCCCGGGGAGTGATGCCACCGTTCCGAAGAACCCGACAATCACCCCAACGGACGATCACTTAAGTGGCTACGGGCAGCTCCCGAGACTCACCCGAATGAGACACCTTAAGAGGGTCCGCCAGTAGGGCGCTGGCGGACCCTTTCAGTGCGAGCGGTGGCCGGTGGAATGGATTTCGGCCGGCAGTGGCCCCGCTATGCTCCGGCCGGCCGCAGCGAGGTGAGGCGTGCCATCTCGTCTTCCGAAAGCCGCAGCGCGCCGGACGCCACGTTCTGCGCGAGGTGGTCCGGATCACCGGTCCCCGGGATCGCCAGCACGTGCGGCCCCTGCTGCAAGGTCCAGGCCAGCCGGACCTGCGCGACGGACACACCGTGCGCGCGGGCAACGGCGCACACCGCCTCGCGGTCGCCGGCAGCCGGACCCGCCTCGCACCCGGGACCGGCGATTGCGAAGAACGGGACGAAGGCGAGACCGAGTTCGCCGCAGAGCCGCAGGAGTGCCCGGTCCTCACTCGAGGCACCGATCCCGTAGGGGTTCTGCACGCAGACGACCGGGGCGATGGCTCGGGCCTCGGCCAGTTGCTCGGACGTGACGTTGGAGATGCCGAGGTGGCGGATGAGCCCGGCATCGCGCAGTTCGGCCAACGCGCCGAAGTGCTCGCCGATCGAGCCGGTCCGCCGGCTCGGTGGCACGCGCAGGTTCACCACGTCCAGGTGATCGCGACCGAGTTGGCGCAGGTTCTCCTCGACCTGGCCGCGCAACTGAGCCGGCGCGGCCCACCACCACGCGCCCGAGGGATCGCGGCCCGGCCAGACCTTGGTGGCGATCACCAGATCCTCCGGGTATGGCGCCAGCGCCCGGTTGATCAGCTCGTTGGCGGAGCGCGTCGTCGAGAAGTAGAACGCGGCGGTGTCGATGTGGTTCACGCCGAGCTCGATCGCCCGCCGGAGCACGCCGATCGACCGATCGCGGTCACGCGGCACGCCGCGGTCGAAGGGCGCGGTACCCGTCAAGCGCATCGCGCCGAACCCGACGCGGTTGACGATCTGGTCACCAAGTTGCCACGTACCCGTGGCAGGCGCGGTGTTGGTTCGTGGGCTCATGACATGGATCTCCTCTTGTGGATAGGAACAAAGAACCGATGCGTGGAGCGCGGCGCGTTCAGGACGCCCGGCAGGCGAGGACCTCGACGCGGGTCCACCAGTGCCGAGGCAGGCGGGCCCCGGGCATGAAAAAAGCCTCCCCGGCGGATCGGAATCCGCACCGAGAAGGCTCACGTGATAACCAGCATTTTAGCACGCCAGGGCGTCCACCAGCAGCTCATCGGATGCGCGCACTCGCCGCCGGAGGGCGCTTTGGCGATGCAGCCGTCGGCGGACAGCTGGTCGAGTTCGAGGCCGATCATGCGGTCGTAGGCGGCGAGAACAAGCAGCCTCAGCGTCTCCATCACCCCGGCGGCGATCCACTCGTCGCGGCGGCGCCGCAGCGTGGTGGCGGAGCAGTCCTTGTCAGCCGCGCGCTCGTATCCGCAGCCGAAGACAGGACCTGCACCAACCGGTCGAAGACCACGGCGTCGCTGATATGCGGGTTGTGGCAGCCCCACGGATGACGGTCCTCACGGACGGGCAGCAGGGCGAGGAACTGGTCGCGGATCGGGTCGAGAATGCATGATGGGACGGCAGGCACGGATCCCCCGGTGATCATGAAGCGTAGAGAAATCCATGATCGGGCGAACCGTGCCTGCACCGCTATGGCCTCCCCGGCACAGCACCTACTGGCGGACGCCCTAAGGTGTCTGGAGAACCGTCGAATTTCCGTTCGTACCACCAGCCTGGCCCCTGGGGCAGTGCCGGTACGGCACGGGCCAGCGCCACCTGGATCGGGAACTCCACGGATCAAGCCTGCGAAGACAGGCCCACGCCAGCACCCGGAGCGGTCCGTGCGGCCCTACGTCAGTGCGGCATGTGGTCGCCGTGGCCCTGGCCGGTGTCGGGAGAGCCGCCCATCATGTGCAGCATGGTCAGCCCGCCGGTCCGTAAGAACCGCGCCAGGAGCACGGCTGCGAGGATGAGGAAGGCAATGTTGAGCCAGGTGGTGTAGTTCCAGCTGACGCCTTCCATGGGGACCTTCGCGTCGGCCTGGTCGGGGATCAGACCGAGGCCGCCGAAGGCGAACTCCACGATGTATCCCGCAATGACCATTGCGAGGTAGAAGGTGCCGAGGAGGAAGGCGGCCATCTTCGCGCCGTAGTACTTCCGGTAGATGTTGAGGATCGGCAGGATCAGCAAGTCGGCGAAGATGAACGCCACCACGCCGCCGAAGCTGATCCCTCCCTTCCACAGCACCACCGCCAGCGGCACATTCCCGATGGAGCACACGAACGAGGCGATCGCCACCAGCGGGCCGACGATGGGCCCCCACAGTTTGGCGGCGAGCGGGTGGCCGTCGAAGAAGAAGGTGCGCCAGAACGAGTCCGGGACCCAGGCTGCGATGGCGCCGGCGATGAGCAGACCGACGACCAGGTCGCGCAGGATCGCCGCCCATTCCATGACGAACACGTGGCTGGTGGCGGTGAAGCCCTCGCGGGAGAACAGGCGCCGGGTGAAGGTGCCGTTGCGCTGCACGGACATGTCCATCGCGGCGTGGCCCTCCATCGACCCGGCAAGGCCCCGCTTGGCCTGTTCGCGGGCCTGGCGCAGCAGCCCCGTGCGCAGGAACAGCCGGAACAGGACCGCCAGCACAATGATCATGATGGGGCCGCCGGCGAACTCGGCGGCGGTGAACTGCCAGCCCATCAGCAGCGCCAGAATGACACCGAGCTCGACGACGAGGTTGGTGGAGGCGATCTCGAAGGCCATCGCGGCGGTGAAGTTCGCGCCCTTGCGGAACAGCGAGCGGGCCAGCGCCACCGCGGCGTAGGAGCAGGACGAGGACGCCACGCCCAGGCCCGCGGAGACGGCGAGGGTGCGGGGCCGGTCGTCGCCGAGCAGAGAGGCGATGGTGGACTTGCGGACCACGGCTTGGACGACGGCGGACAGGGCGAAGCCCAGGATCAGGGCCCAGGTGATCTCCCAGGTCATGGACCCCGTGATCGACAGTGCGTGCAGTACGGCGTGCATCCGTGAAGCCTTCCCTCCAAAGTGCGGCGTACGGCCGGCGGACACGCCCAATGGCAGGAAGCTCTCCTCTCGGCCGGGGTACGGGGCGCTCCCGCAGGGAGCAGCGGCGCCCGCCGGGGTCAGCCGACGTGCAGGGCCGGACCGGCGGCGTGGAGCGTGCCGCCGGTCTGGCCCTGCAGGAACAGCCGCCAGCCCGTGTCCGTGCACAGGTGCACGCGCCGCGAGCGCCGTGTCGCCGGTCCGCCGTGCCAACTGAAGTGCTTAGCCCCGTCGGGGCGGTGACCGAGTCCCGAGGGCAGCACCAGCTCCCGACGGGCCCGCCGCCGAAGTCCCCTTCATCGTGCGCCCAGCCACGCCGGCCGCCGTCGAGCGATGCCTCCGGCCGGTGAGCCGGCCAGAGGCATCGCTCGCGTCCGTCATCCCGGGCGCGGCTTGCTCCGCTTCCGGGTGAAGGCCTGCTCAGCCCCTGCGCGGAGGACTTCTCCGCTCCCGGGACCGGAGCGGCGCCCAGGGCCGTGCGGTGCGAGCTGGAGGCCGTGCGGGGCGGTGTCGGGGCCGGGCCGTGGCTCCGCTGTGGAACGATCCGCGCCAACAAGTGTCCACAGGGCGGAAGGGGTGCATGAGCGGCCGACGAGATGCTGCGGGCGGCGCGCCCGCCACGGGCTTCGATCGAGGCAGAGAGGCGCGGGAGACCGTGGCCGACCGGCTGTGCCGGACACAGGACGCGCTGACGCCGGCCGAACGCAGGAAGGTGGGCGTCGCGGCGCACAGGACCAGCGGCAGCACACCTGTCAGCCCTCGACGTGCCGCGGTCATGACGGGATCACCTCCACCTCGGCCAGGGACAGCGGAGCGGTGGTCGCGAGCTGGATTCGCACGTAACGCCCGGTGGTGTTCACCGGGACGACCGTCGGGGTGCCTGCGGTGTCGGTGCGATGCACGGTGGTCACGCCGGGCTGGGCCAGCGTCGTCGCGAGGGACTGGCTGGTGAACGGCGTGTCGGAGACGAGGACGTAGTAGTCGGTCAGCCGCTCCGAGCAGCAGTCGCTGCGGTTCCACACGGACACGTCGGAGATGCCCTTCGAAGCTCCGAGGTCCACCTGCCACCAGGGCTCGGCGGAGCCGTCCTCGGCGGTGTGGGTGACCGACCCGACGGTGAAGTTGCCATCGGTGTTGCCGTCGACCGCCCGCCCCGCCACACCGCCCCACGCGGTGCTCTTCTGGGTCGCCGGCCTGCCGTAGGACAGCGACGTCACCTTGAGCGCGATCGTCGTGCTGCCCAGGGACCTGCCGGTCGACCTGTCCGTCATCCGGACCTCGACCGTGTGCACATCGGGCTTCGCCGAGCCGTCCGCCGTGACCGTCACGGGAGTGGTGACCCGCCCTCCGGCGTCGACCGCCAGCCCGCCGGAAGCCGGTGACACCGTGAGACCGGTGGAGGAGACGGTGCTGAACGCGACGTCGGACGCGGATTCGGAGAGATCGGCGGCTCCCACGGTCGCCGTGACGCTCCCGCCCGGTTCCAGCAGGGCCGGACTGGTGTCGGACACCGACGCGAACGGCCGGACACCCAGGTCCGTCGTGCCGTGCCGCGGCGGCTGGTTGGCGCTGCCCTGGCCCCAGGTGGTGCTCGCCGGGTCGGAGGTGAGGCCGAACTCGATCGTGCCCGAGCGCAGCAGATCGGCATGTGTGATCCACGACTTCGGCCACGCGGCACCGCCGACGTCCACCGACGACACGTACTGCAGCTTCGACCGGTCCGCACCGGGTGCGGTGATGTCGACGGCGCGGCCGCCGTCCGGCTGGATGCGGACCCGGTCGAACATCGGCGCCGACAGGACGTACTCGGCCGAGCCGGGCATCACCTCGTACATGCCGATCATGGACCAGACGAGCCAGGAAGAGATCGTGCCGAGGTCGTCGTTGCCGGGCATCCCCTGGGCGTCGTCGGTGAACAGCGGCTGCGCCGCGCGCAGCACCGCGGAGGTCTTCCACGGCTGGTCGGTCCAGGCGTACATCCAAGGAGCGTGCAGGTCGGGCTCGTTGTTCGGGTTGAACGCGAAGTTGTTGTGGTAGTCGTACGCGCCGACCACCCACGACTTCTTCGCAACACCCGTGTGGTCACGCAGCAGTTCCGGCATGTCGAAGAAGGTGTCGAGGCGCTTCTCCGCCTTGGTCCTGCCGCCCATCAGCGCGAACAGGCCGGGCACGTCCTGCTGCGCGAGCCACTGGTACTGCCATGGCGTGCCCTCGTGGAAACCGGTGCTCCGCGTCGGGTCCGTGCTGCCCACCCAGGTACCCTCCGGTGTCCGGGAGCGAGGGAAGCCGTCGAACCCCTTCGAGCCCACGCCGAAGTCCCACTCGTTGGCGAAGTTCCCGCACCGCTCGCGCAGCGCGGCCGCCTTCGCCGACTCACCGAGACCGCGGGCCATGTCGGCCAGACCGCAGTCGGCCAGCGCGTACTCCAGCGTCGCCGAACCGGCTTGCCGGGAGTCGCCCCAGGCGTAGCCGCCCTTGTCCTGGTAGCCGATCCATCCATTGCGCACATACGTCGGGTTGCCGTCCCGTCCACGGAACACCGACTGATCGGCCGGAACCTCGGTGACGTTCTTCCACAGTGCCTCGAACAGGGCCCGCGCCGTGGGCTTGTCGAGCAGCCCGCGCGCGTACAGGGAGGTGATGAACGGCGTCGGGCCCTCCCCGCTCATCACGTTGGTCTCGCTCGGCCCCAGCGCCCAGCGCGGAAGCCAGCCGCCGTCCTGGTAGACGCGCAGCAGGGACTTCGCCATGTCGGTGGCGCGGTGGGGTTCGAGCAGCGCGACCAGTTGGTTCTGCGCCCGGTAGGTGTCCCAGAGCGAGAACATCTGGTAGTACGGCCGGTCACTGCGGTGGATCTGCTGGTCGAAGCCCGTGTACCGGCCGTCGACGTCCGAGCCGACCGACGGGTGCAGCGTCGCGCGGTAGAGGGAGGAGTAGAAGGTGCGCAGGTCGGCGTCACTGCCGCCGGCCACCCGCAGCCGCTGCAACTGGCGCACCCAGGTCCGGTGCGCGGCGGCCCGGACGGAGTCGAACGTCTGGTCCGCGCTCTCCGCGCGGCGGTTGAGCCGGGCGCCGTCGACGGAGGTGTAGGAGACACCGACGGTCGCGCCGACCCGGCCGCCGCCGCTGAACCCGACCATCGCGCCGCCGTCGGCCCGGGAACCGTTCGACGATGTACCGCTGATGTCGGCCGACCTGCGGCCCGTGGCGACGCCCCCGCCGTCCGCCCAGGTACCGAACTTGTCGAAGCCGCGGTCGAACTTGGCGCTGAAGTAGACCCTGTACCGTTCCTTGCCCGTCTCCCAGCAGAAGTTGCCGCCGGTGATCCAGCCCTCGACGGTGTCGTCGCCCACGACGTCCACATGGCCGGCGTACGTATAGCCGTTGCTGGAGCCGACGTTCAGCACCACAGTGCGCTGCGACGCGTCCGACGGGAAAGCGTAACGGTGCCATCCGGTCCGCTCGGTCGCCGACAGCTCCGCCGTCACCCCCGATCGCAGGCCGACCTTGTAGTACCCGGGTTCGGAGTGCTCGTCGGCGTGCCGGAATCCGGACGCCTGCTGACTCGGTTTCGTCCCAGGGAAGTCACCGGGCACCGGCATCAGGCGGAAATTGCCCGCCGTCTGGCAGCCGACACCGGACAGATGGGTCTGGCTGAACCCCAGGATCTCCGAGTCCGCGTAGTCGTACGAGGCATAGGAGTTGAGCCGGGTGTCGGGGCTGTTCTGCACCATCCCGAAGGGGAGTGCCGCGCCCGGGAACGTCGTCCCCGAACCGTTGTTGCCGATCGACGTGTTCACGTACGCCGTCGGATCGTCGGGGAACTGTGGTCCTCCCTTTGCGGACGCTCCCGCGGGTATCGCCGACACACCGGTGATCACGAGTGCCGCGGCTGCGACCGTGGAAAGGAAGCGGACCAGACGGACTGGTCTCGGTATGTGCATGGCACTCCTCATAGGTCCGACGGGTGACGTGGGTGACATCGTTGTCAGAATGGGAGTGATCGTCAAGAGTGCGCGCTGGGGCGGCTGTTCGGGGCTGCAGGTGTTCGCGCAGCGGACGTGGGGCTCGCCCCGTCCGTTCGCCACCCCGGAGGCGTTCGGGGAGGAGGTCGTGGCCCGGGTGGGAACGGCACCCGTGACCGACGGGCGCGGCTGAGCCGAGGTGCCCGGTTTCGCCCTGACCGGCCCCTGTTGCCCGAGGTGCGGCACGAGCCCTTGCCGCAGCCGACGCGTCGAATGTCTTGACAGTGAACCGAGTGAGACCAGTAGCCTCTTAAGGTCAAAAGTGGTCTAGACCACATGGAGGGTCTGATGAGAAGGCGTAGGACAGCCTTCGGCGTGATCGCCATAGCCGGCTGTGTGACGCTCGGGGTGCTCACCCCCGGAGCCGGAGCGCAGGCCGCGGAAACCAGGGGAGCGCGCGCGGCCCCGGCGGGCACCCGCCCCCTGCCGACCGTCTCCCCGACACCGCAGTCCATCTCCCGCTCGGGCAACGACGCGGCCGTCACCGGCCGGGTACTCGTCGTCGCGGACGCGCACACGGACGCCGCCGCCCGCGACCGCCTCGTTCGCGAGCTGAGGAAGCATGGCGCCGCCCGTGTCGACAACGTTTCCCCCGACAGCGTCCCGCCGGCCTCCGACGGGCTGCTCACCGTCAGGCTGGGGCCGGCCGACCGCCCGGACATCGCCAAGGCGCTCGGTGACACCGCCGTGCCCGGCCACGCCGAGGGCTACGCCCTGCGGGTCACGGACCGGCAGTCGCATCCCGAGATCGCCCTCGGGGGCACGGACACCTCGGGCCAGTTCTACGCCGTGCAGACGCTGCGCCAGCTCTTCCAGCGCGCGGGCGACGACTGGAAGGTGGCGGGCGCTCAGGTCAGCGACTACCCGTCGATGCCGCTGCGCGGCACCATCGAGGGCTTCTACGGCCCTCCGTGGACCGCACAAGAGCGCCTGGACCACATGGACTTCCTCGGTGAGATGAAGTCCAACACCTACGTCTACGCGCCGAAGGACGACCCCTACCACCGGGACAAGTGGCGCGAGCCCTACCCGCAGGCCAAGCTCGCCGAACTGCGCGAACTGATCGACCGCGCCCGGACTGACCACGTCCGCTTCACCTTCGCCGTCTCACCGGGCGCCTCCATCTGCTACTCCGACTCCGCCGACACCAAGGCGCTGACGGACAAGATGCAGGCGATGTACGACGCAGGCGTACGGTCGTTCTCCATCCCCCTGGACGACATCAGCTACACCCGCTGGAACTGCGACGCGGACGCGCGGAAGTTCGGCCCGCCGGGCCGCGGCGCGGCGGCCCGCGCCCAGGTGAGCCTGCTGAACACGGTGCAGCACGACTTCATCGCCGAGCGGCCCGGGGCCAACCCGCTGCAGATGGTGCCCACGGAGTACGGCGACCTGACGGACACCGCGTACAAGCAGGCGCTCCGTGCCACGCTCGACCCCGAGGTTCAGGTGATGTGGACCGGGACGGACGTGGTGCCGCGAGAGATCACCAACGCCCAGGCCTCCAAGGCCGCCGAGCTCTTCGGCCGCAAGGTCTTCGTGTGGGACAACTACCCGGTCAACGACTTCGGCCGGACCGCCGGGCGACTGCTGCTGGCGCCGTACGACAAGCGTGAGCCGGGACTGTCCGACCACCTCAGCGGCATCGTCTCCAACCCGATGAACCAGGAGGCCGCCAGCAAGCTCGCGGTCTTCACGATGTCGGACTTCTCGTGGAACGACCGGGGCTACGACCGCGACCGCTCCGGGCGCCAGGCCGCCCTTCACCTCGCCGCGGGTGACCCGCGTACGGCCGACGCGGTGCAGGTGTTCGTCGACCTCAACCACGCGGCCCCGACCTTCGGCTCCGCACTGTGGCAGCCCCAGGCCCCGGTGTTCAGCGCCGAGCTGGAGCGGTTCTGGAAGGCGTACGGAACCGATGAGCGATCCGCGATCAACGGTTTCCGCCCGTCCGTCCGCGCGGTCACGCAGGCGCCGGCCGTCATCCGCGAGGGCGTCCCCGACAAGCTGTTCCTCTCCGACGCCTCCCGCTGGCTGGACGCCACGGAACTGTGGGGCCGGGCAATGGAGCACGGCCTGAACGCGCTCGCCGCGATCGACGCCGGCAACACGACCGAGGCGGCCAGGGAACGCAAGGCCATGGACTCCCTCGCCGCCGAGGCGTCGCAGATCATGGTCGACCCGGTCGAGCACCACCAGCACGGCCCGGTGAAGATCGGCGATCCGTTCATCGAGGACTTCGTCACGCGCGTGGAGATCCTCCACGACGAGTCGATGGGCCTGCCGCCCCTGCGCGAACTCGCCCGGGGCAAGAAGGCGACCCAGATCTCCGACTACGACTGGGGCGGCACCTTCCCGTTCAGTGCCGAGAAGGCCGTCGACGGCGACCGCTTCAACTTCTCCACCACCAGCGGCCGGGAAGCGCAGCCGTGGTGGCAGGTGGACCTCGGCACCAGCGCCGACCTCGAGAAGATCAAGATCTACAACCGGACGGACTGTTGCGCCGACAGGACCAAGGACTACTACGTCCTGGTCTCCGACCAGCCTTTCTCCGGCACACTCGCGGACCAGCTCGCCAAGCCGGACGTCTGGAGCCGGCACGAGACCCCCCAGGCCGGCAGCCCCACCACCATCGACACCAACGCCCGGGGGCGTTATGTGCGGGTGTGGCTGGCCGGCAAGAACCCTGTGGAACTCAACATGGCCGAGGTCGAGGTCCTCGGCCGCGTGAAACAGGGCTGACACCGCCGGGCCACCCACCGCCCGGCCCGCATGCGGCCGCCCTGACGGGGGCGGCCGCATGCCGGAGCCAGGGCCTGCTTCGTCGGTGCCGACACACAAACTGGTTGACATGAGATCGGTTTGTTGGCTTGTCAGTTGGGTGTGCGGCATCGGGGTAGGACTTGTTGCCCAGGAAGATGCTGGGCGCGGCTCGGATGGGCGGGCACCGAACCGCGTACTGGACCGGCTGCCGCCGCGGTCACCGTCGACGGCTACCGCGAGATCCTCGGCCGTCCCGCCCTGCTGAAGGCCCCGAAGGAGGGGGTCGCGCGGCCCGGCGAGCCGATGCCCAAGACGGTTCGGCAGCTCATCGAGTCGGTCAACGACACCTGTGGGACGCCTGGACGCGGTTCGGCTCGCTCGAAGACGCGCTGCTGTCGGGGGCCTTCCTGCTTCTCACCTATTTCGCCCCAGGCATGATGAAGGCGGTGCTCACCCTGCGCACGGGGAACGCCTGGGTCCACGTCTGGGCGTACCACGCCCTGGCCCCGCACACCCTGGCGGACACCCCTCATGTGATGCACATCTTCCGCGTCTAGGGCGTGTGTTTCTAAGGACGTTTTTGGGCTCCAGCCGACGGAAGTGTTCTGGCTCCGTGGGCTGGAGGGGGCGTGAGGCAGTGTGATTCACGCCCCTGTAGCAAGGTGATTTGGCCCCACTCGATCGAGTGTTTCCGCTGGCCCTGAGGGTGGGGTCTCGCGGTAGTTCGGAAGCCTCGGTCAGGCTGCCGTCATCGTGCCCCCGACAGGCGCGTGGAGGCTGCCGACCCGGCTCGACTCAGACCGTGGACCGCCCAGTGTCCGCGGTGGCTGGACGAGAGCGGGCGTTGGTCCGGCTGGCACTGGGACCCGGCGGCCGGACCTGGAACGGCTGCGGCCGGCCTCCCTTCAGGGAGGCCGGCCGCAGTCATCTGTGGGGTCAGCTGCGGCGCGGTATCTAACCCTCGGCTTGGCAGGGCATGCGCAGGGACGCGTCCAGGGTGGTCATGAGCTGTGCAGTACGGCTCTTGCCGGTCGGTGCCAGAGGGTATCTGTTCAGGACATCGATCAGGACTGGTGTGGCGCGTTGGCGAGCTTCCTCGATCAGCCGAAGCCCAACGGCGGGATCATCGTCCGCGTTCAGTTCGCCAATTCGTGCTGCGCTTGCGGCGGCTCTCAGGATGTGTCCCACTTGGGTGGCTTTCGCGATCGGATGGAGGTAGGCAGCGGAGGCGGCATCTCCCGCAGCGCGCGCAGCGAGCCGTGCGGCCTCCGTGGTCGCTTCCTTTGCCGCCCGGTGGGCGTCCAAGGAGGTAATGCGCTGAAGTTTGGTCCTCCTGGCGCCGCTCACGAACTCCCGTGCGGCGTTGATGGCCGCACGAGGTCGAGGATCGCCAGGCGCGGCTTCCTCGAACACGGGAAGAACGTCCTCAGCGCTCTCCAGAACGTAGCGTGCGACGACGCGCAGTTCATCCATGGTCAGTTCAAAGTCCCCAGATACGATCGTCACGGTCCCGATTCTCCCATCGATCGGTCACCCGTGGTCTGGGGCCGGGACCGGTGGGCCGCCCTTGCCGAGGTCCGAGTCAAGGGTCAGCTGTGGCGCCGCCTGCGCTGGGTTTGGGTGAATCGGTAGGACTCGGTGCCGGTCTCGACGATGTGCGCGTTGAAGGTGACGCGGTCGACGATCGCGGTGCAGAGCCGGGGGTCGGTGAAGGTCTGCTTCCACTCGGAGAACGGCGCGTTCGACGCGATCGCGATAGCGCGTCGCTCCTCGCGCTCGGTGAAGATCTGGAACAGCAGCTTCGCTCCGGCCTTGTCCAGGTCGAGATAGCCGAACTCGTCGATCTATGCCGATATCGGCATAGATCGACCTATGCCGAGACCGTGACTATGCAGAAGCCATGCGTGCTGTTCCGCTCCTTCGTGGGGTTTCGGCTGTTCGTGGCTCTGCATAGTTTCG